>NZ_JBFBJY010000093.1:0-28249 GCF_040702125.1 Kitasatospora sp. NPDC085895
CCAGCCGGCGCCTCGGCAGACCGGTACAGATCCGATGCGACAACACCCCACGAGCCCACTCCGACCTCATGGCTCATGATCATCCACGACGCCCCACACTCCCCGTCTATCGCGCACCAAGTTGTAAGCCTGGTTGCCTATCTGGCCTTTGCTGGCGGCGTCTGTGTATCTCGTCAGCTTGACTCTGTCGGGGATCTTGGTGTTCTGCTGCCGATGATCATGGCGGTGCGCCAGTCTCGCGGGTGCACGGTGCCCGCGAGATTCCCGAGGAGTGCGAGTTGTCGGTCCGTCCCCGTCTGGGTGCCGAGGTCCCGGTGTTGACGGCACAGATGGCGAGGGCCAGCAACCCCGCTGGTACGACGGCGATGTGGGTGCGTGACCGTCTCGACGGCCTGTGGCGGGACGAGGACTTCGCCGACTGGTACCCGCGCGACGGACGTCCGGGGCTCTCGCCAGCCCAGCTGGCCACGGTCAGCGTGCTGCAGTTCCTGCTGGGCCTGTCCGACCGCGATGCAGCCGAAGCCGTGCGCTGCCGCATCGACTTCAAATACGCGCTGGGCCTCGAACTCGACGACCCAGGCTTCCACCACAGCGTGCTGTCCGACTTCCGCGACCGGCTGCTGCAGGAGGGCCGGGCGGACCGCCTCCTCGACCTCGCCCCGGCTCGCCTGAAGGAGACCGGCCTGGTCCGCGAGCGCACCACCCAGCGCACCGACTCCACCCACGTCCTGGCCACCGTCCGCGACCTGACCCGCCTCGAACTCGTCACCGAGGCCGTGCGCGCGGCCCTGGAAGAACTCGCCCGCACTGCCGGCCACGCGCTGGACGGCCCGTCCCAAGACCAGGATCAACACCACCGGCGAAGACGCCCGCCGCCTGCTCGACCACCTCAGCCGCAACCACCCGTCCCTGCTCGCCGGCACCCAGACCCAGGTCCTGCGGCAGATCCTGGTGCAGAACTACCACTGGGACCCCTCCGGGCGCCTGCGCTGGCGCGACGATGACAACGGCAGCGGTCTGCCGCCCTCGGCCAACCGGATCGTCTCGCCCTACGATCCGACGGCCCGCTACGCACGCCGCGGACAGGTCACCCGCTGGACGGGATTCCTCGCACATGTGACCGAGACCTGCTCCGGCGACGGGCCCAACGTGATCACGGACGTGGCGACCATGCCGGCCACCAGCGCCGACACCGAGGTCCTGCCCGGCATCCACGCCCGGCTGGAGCGCCGGAGCCTGCTGCCGGACGAGCACCTGGTCGACGGCGGCTACACCTCCCTGCCCCACCTGGAGCAGGCCCAACGCAACCACCGAATCACCGTCGTCGGACCGCTACCGGGCAACCCCACCCGCCAGCACCGCCGGGGAGAGGGCTTCGCCCGCGACGACTTCCACATCGACTTCGACCGCAAAGAGGTCACCTGCCCGCACGGGAAGATCAGCGCCGGCTGGCACGGCCCCTACCCGACCTCCTCGCCGACCGCGGCCCCGCTGATCGTGGCCCGCTTCACCAGGAGCCAGTGCCAGCCCTGCCCGGTCCGTGCCCAGTGCACCACCTCCCGTGACGCCCAGCGCACCGTGGGCTTCCCGCCGCGCGAACTGTTCGACCTCCAGTTGCGCAACCGCGCCGAGCAGCAGGACCCGGCCTGGCACAAGCGCTACGCGGTCCGCTCCGGCATTGAGGGCACCATCTGCGAGTTCGCCCACGGCCACGGCATGCGCCGCTGCCGCTACCGCGGACAGGCGAAGGCCCACCTGCAGCACGTCCTCACCGCGATCGCCGTCAACATCGAACGCCTCAGCCGGCAGCCTCCCAGCGAGAGCGCACCTCCACGACCGCCGACAGCTTTCCAGGACTACCTCGACCAGCAGAACATCCCTCGCCTGCGTTCCTGGCGAGCCGTCAGCTGACACCGCAGCAACCAAGATCCCCGACAGAGTCAAGTTAGTTAAAGGAAAAACATTTCGATGATCAAATATAGCCCCTGGGGCTTACATCGTATGCGCACTTGCATGTGAGGATGGCCTTGAGGCTGGCATGGGGTCCCGAGTTGGTGCCTTCAGGTGACAGAAGCGCCGATCTGTGAAGCGGGGGCCGCACGGGGGTATCCAGTAGTCCTGTACCATCCGCCCCGTAGTAGATTTGGAATGCGCAAAATGGAGGCAATCAACGTGAAGAACACTGTCAATGGGAAGGGGATGGGGTGGATCCCGGACCGCCCGGACATCCGGGACTTCACCAAAAACACCAACGGAATCCCCGGACTCGTCGAGCGCACCGGCGTCCTCAAGATGGCGGTGGGCAACCAGCCGGAAAGCGTGGACTTGCGTCAATTTTGTTCACCAATCGTGGATCAGGGTGAGCTGGGCTCGTGCACTGCGAACGCAGCCTCAGGCGTCCTGGAGTACTTCGAGATCCGGGCTCACGGGAACTTCATTCCCGCCTCGCGTCTTTTCATCTACAAGGCAACCCGCGACCTCCTTCAGTGGACCGGTGACACGGGCGCCTACCTCCGCTCCACCATGGGTGCAATCACGCTGTTCGGCGCACCCCCGGAGAAGTACTGGCCGTACGACATCCCCGCGTTCGAGAACGAGCCCGCTGCCTTCCACTACGCATTCGCCAGCAACTACCAGGCGCTCACTTACTACCGCCTGGACCCGCCTGGCACGCCGGCGAATGACCTCCTCGCGGATATCAAAGCGCACGCTGCTTCCGGAATTCCCTCCATGTTCGGATTCGCCGTGTACGAGAGCATCCGGCACACCGCCAATGGGAACATCCCGTTCCCGTCCCCCAGCGAAAACCTCCTGGGGGGACATGCTGTCATGGTGGTCGGCTATGACAACAATCGGGCGGTGACAAACCCGCTGGACGGGAGCACCACCACGGGAGCCTTCATCATCCGCAATTCCTGGGGAACCGGCTGGGGTGACTCCGGGTACGGCTACATTCCCTACCAGTACGTCCTGCAGGGCCAGGCGGATGACTTCTGGGTGATGGTCAACCAGGAGTACCTGGAGACGGGCAAGTTTGACGCCTGACTGCTGTAGCCCCGGTATTGATACGGGCTCGGGGCCGGCTGGCAGCGAAAGCCGGCAAGAATTCACGGCCGACGCTCAACGACGTCCAGACCCGACGGCAAGCGCTGTCCGTTCCCACCTGCGTAGCCACCGTGCACCTGCGCACCTGCATCGGGGTGCAGGTGGGCCGAGGTGCAGGCGGGACCGGCTGCCCGGCGACCGGGACGCGGGCTCCGGGGCCGGAGCTTCGCGTTCTCCCCGACATGCGAGCTGCGGAAGTTTGGGTCGGCGCACCGAGTCGGCCTATGCCTGTTCGGACGTGGGGCAGGGCTCGGTGGCGGTTCCGTGCCCGGCCACCAGTTCCTGTAGCACCTGGACGGCGCCGCTGATGCGGATGAGTGTCTGCCGGAGGTCGGCCTCCTCCTGGAGCAAGGCCCGGAGCCGGTTCTCGCCCTTGAGAAACTCCTGCTCGAGCTCGGTCAGTCGCGAATTCATCTGGTCCAGCATGGTTACCGCCATGGAATATGAGGCCTCGGGTTCGTGGGTCGCGGCCGCCACTGCGCTGGCCGCGGCCGTTATGGACGGCCCGGTCATGGGCGCGGAAGGTTGGCGGCCAGCACGTTCTTGCTCGCCGGCTGGCCGTGTATCTCAGGATTGAGGAACTTGCCGCGCTCCTCGTCAGGTTTGTCCTCCTCGTCGGTGATGCGGTGGGCTTCGGCCCACCTGTCGTGGCGTATGCCGGTGACCTGCCACGAGACCTTGACCCTCGGTTTGTCGGTGCGAATGGTGAAGGTGTTGTTCTTGATCTCGGTGGTCACGGTTGCCGCTGCCAGCTGTCCGATCGGGGTGAGCTGGTACTGGAAGTCGCGGTTGAGCGCCTCGAAGTACGTCGGCAGAACGACAGTCGCCCTGCCCCTGTCGTCCGTCACCACGGTGCCGTCGTAGAGGTTCGTCATGTCGGGCGACTCGACGAATGAGTGGGACAGGTACTTCTCCGACGGATGCAGCGGGTGGTCGATCCTGAATCCGCCGCCGGGCTTGGAGAGCGGTCCAGTGACGATGACTCCGCCTTGAAAGATGCCCGCCCACCGCCCGAAAGCGCGGATCCCGACGTCCGGACCGTTCACCTGGAGGGCCTCGCTGCCGCTGAACACCTGCACGCCGCCCTGGTTGACGTCCATCCTCAAGCCCCAGCCGATTCCGCCGTTTCCCCAGAATCCGACGGTGTCATTGTCGGCCATCCCGACGAACGCCCGCTGGGGGAGTGCCACGTCCTGCAGGAACCAGATGCCTGCCGATGCGTCTCCGGCCTGACGCACGGACATCCGCCGCGCAACCTCCACCCCTCCCTGGTTGACGTTCATCTTCAGGCCCCAGCCGACACCGCCGTTGCCCCAGAAACCGACCGTGTCGTCGTCGGCCATCCCGACGAACGCCCGGTCGGCGTTCGGCACGCGCTGGAGGAACCACACGCCGGCCGACAGATCGTCGCCCTGGCGGACCCTCATCCGCCGGCGGACGTCCACCCCGCCCTGGCCCGGACTGACCGTCAGCAGGTCGGTCCCGTTCTGCTGGAAGTGCCATCTCCCGTCGTCACCCGCGTACATGCCGTAGGTGTTGCCGGTAGCGGCGGCGTTGCTCAGCTGGAGCCCGGAGCCCCATCCGGGACCGGAGGACACCAGCCGCAGCGCCACGTCGTTCGTCGCACCCCGGTCGATCTCCAACCCGGCAGAGGGCTTGGCAGTCCCGAGCCCTAGGTTGCCGTGGGCATCGATCACGAGGCGGTCTTTGGCGGCGCCCTGGTCGGTGAAGCGCAGGCTCCCATCCGACGAGGAGAACATGCCGTAGGTCCTCGCTCCCGCCGCGGTGTTGCTCAGCTGGAGCCCGGAGCCCCATCCGGGACCGGAGGACACCAGCCGCAGCGCCACGTCGTTCGTCGCACCCCGGTCGATCTCCAACCCGGCAGCCGACGTGGGTGCCCCGGCGCCGACGGTCAGCGGCCCGGTCACATGGACGGCTCCGCTGAAGGTGCCTGCCACCGGGTCGCCGGACGCGGTGATCCCCACCTTCCCGGACGCCTGGACACCGGTGCCACCGAGGCAGACGCCCTGGACGCCGGCCCCACTGTCGCTGGTGCCGGACACACCAGCGCCGGTGCCACTGTTTCCGGACAGGCCCGGGCCACTGGCACTCAAGCCCGAGACGCCCGGCGCGCCGGTGCTCGATCCCACGACGCCCGGGCCGTCGGTGCTCGACCCCGAAAGGCCCGGGCCACCGGTGCTGGAGCCGGTGATTCCTGGCCCACTGGCGCTCGTTCCCGATACTCCTGGCCCGGTGGCGGCCGTTCCTGTCACCCCCGCCTGGGTGCCGCGGGAGCAGCCGGTCACCCCGACGCCGTGCTCGCTGACACCGAGCACGGCCGTCCCGGCCTGTCCGTTGGCCCGGCCCTGGACACCGACGCCCTGAACCTGGTCGTTGACGCCGAGGACGCCTGCGGGGTTCACCAGGGCCGCGCCCGTCCCGGCCGTCGTCGCGTGGCTGGAGCCGATCACCCCGGCCCCGGTGTCGGAGTCCCCCCAGACACCGAAGCGCAGCGGTGGTGCCACCTGTCCAGGGTCGAAGGTACTCGCGCCGTCCTGTGATGCCGGCGGTTTGATGGGCATCAGTCACATCTCCTTGGTTTTGTCACCCGGCTCGGGGGCGCCGTGCGGCGATCCCGTGCTCGGGCGGCTGGTCGAACGCGGCAGGGTGAAGGTAGAGGCCGCGATGCTCGGCGGACTTGACGGATTCGGGGATGGCGGGGTTGGTCTGCGCCCGCCTGTCGAAGCGCACGCCGGTGACCTGCCGACCCGCCCGTCCGCCGGGAGTTCCGCGCACGGCGGCGAAGCCGTTGCTGTGGATCTCCTGGCTGATGTGCAGCTCGTGGGCCGGTGCGCCGATTGTGGTCAGCTGGTAGCGGAAGTCCTGGTTCAGCGCGTCGCACCGGTCCGGCAGGGGGACGGCCGTCCGCCCGGTGTCGTCGAGGCTCACCGCACCGTCGTGGACGTCCTTCTTCCCCGGCGAGACCACGAAGGCATGGGCGAGGGTGCTTCCCGCCGGGGGGAGCGGATGGCCGAGCAGGAACCGGGCGGCACCGGCTGCGACCATCGTCCCGTCCGCCTGCGCGCCGCCGGCGATGTCCACACCGAGCGGGGAACCGGTCGCTATCAGCCCTTTGGGCCCCTGGGCGTGGACGGCGGCGTTGAACTCACTGAGAGCGAGGACGCCCCATCCGAACCAGCTGCGTGCCCGGATGACCGGACCGCGGCTGGGCTCGTTGCCGAAGCCGATGCCCCCTCCGCCGGATTTCGGGTGCCCGTTGAATGCGCTGAGCACCAGTCCTTCGTGGCTGCAGGTGCCTGTGCCAAAGCCGGATCCACTGGTCGCGGCCACCCAGCTGCCGTCGCCGCTGTTGTCCTTCGGACCGCTCCCTGGGGCGCCGGCGCCCGCCATGCCCGTACCCTGCGTGCTGGTCCCCGGCACTCCGGGCCCGAGGACACCGCTGGCGACGACACCCGGCCCGCCCGTGTTGGTACTGGCCACCCCCGGCCCTGGCTCGCTCGGCCCCGGCACTCTGGGGCCTGCCGTGGCCGTGCCCGTCACGCCCACGTCGGCACCCTTGCCGGAGGCGCCGGTGGCCTGACGCGCGACTCCGCGCACACCGATCCCGCCCAGCGCGACGTTGGCGCCCAGCACTCCGTAACGGGTCGGGCTTTGCTGCCCCAGGTCGAAACCGCTCGATTGATCCCGTGACTGGGGCGGTCCGATGGGCATCCCTCTCACCTCTGCAACTCGGACCGGCCGCGCCGGCCGGTCACACGGCCGCCGGCCCCGTCATCTGCGCAAGCCATCCATCACTCATAGGCGATCTGGAAGCACTGCAGTCTCACGTCGCCCCTGTTCTGGGCCCCGACCAGATCGGCAGCGAGGAAGTACTTGTTCGCGGCGTTGTCGACGATCGTCTCCGCCGCCGGTTTCGCCGGCACCCCGAAGGTCTTGTACCGGACGATCTCCACTGCGCCCGCGCCGGTCATGTCCTTGCTCCGCAGGTAGACGTCCGGGGATGGAACCGGCTTGCTGGGGTCCTCGGCGTGGACGTCACCGAAGACCGTCAGCGACGTGATGGAAGCACCGTCGGGCAGCACGACGTTCATGATGCCGTGGACGTCAGGAGCGGTGGCTGGCCTCTGCGCGAGGTCGAGGCTGATCTCCCAGCCGACTCCGGAGCCGGGCTGGTTGAACGTCAGCAACGGGCACAGGCTGAGGACGGTCTGCGACTTCACCAGCAGTTGGATCACCTTGTTGAGGTGGTCGTCGGCGAGCCGGTGGAACTCCGTCTCCAGCCCGTGGAAGCGGACGTTGAGACCTTTTGCGCCGCCTGCCTGGACGCGGTCCTGGTTGTCGATCCAGTCCTCGTGGGTGAACGCGGGGTGGTACAGCTCGATCATGGTGGATGGTCCCTCTCCGGTCGGCGGCCGCGGAACGGCGGTTGGTCGTAGGTGTGGTAGGTCGGGAAGGTGAACGCGGGCAGCAGGTCGGCATCGCCGACGGCCCCGGCGAGTTCGCGGACGTGCGCCCTCAGCCGTCCGGTCAGGAACTCCACGCCGATCGGCTGGAACCAGTTGAGGATGTTCAGCACCAGGTCGTACTGGCCTTTGCCGATTACCGCGCCGACCGCTTCCAGGTCCTCCCGCAGGCGTACCTCGCACTGGTAGGGCAGCACCGAGCTGCCCCGCAGGCAGTAGGCGCGGAGCCTGACCAGCCCGGGTGCGAGGCCGGACACCGGGGTGACCGGTGCGTCGAAGACGAGGGGCTCCGCCCGGCCGGGGCCGAACGGGAGCACGGACCACCCGATCTCGATCCCTTGGTCCGGTCCGATCGTCTGCCGCAGCTGCAATTCCGGTGGCCGCGGGGGATCCTGTGCCAGCGGCTGCTGGTCAGCCAGCAACAGCGCGCCTCCGGCCTCGGGCACGGCCAGCAGGCAGGGCGGGTACGTGGCGCCCGCCGGGGAGGCGGCGAGGGCACGGCAGTCGTCGGCAGCGGCGAAGGGCAGCGGCAGCAGCCGGTCCGTGGTGGCGTCGAGGACGTGCACCCGCCCAGCGGCCGGATGGCTGCCTGCGGTCGCAATGAACAGGTGGCGCTGGTCGGTGGCCTGGCACATCGCCACCGGGGTCGTGCCGGGCGGGAAGCCGGACAGTGTGCGCGGCGTGTCAGCGTCGGCCGTGTAGACCAGGACCGCGCCGCGCCTCGCCCCGGGTGCCCCGGTGTCCACACCGACGTACAGCTTGCCGCCGTCCGGTGTGAAGGCCGCACAGAGTACCCGGGCGGCGCCGACGGCGATGGCCGGGCCGTGGACGTGGCCAGCCTGACGGTCGACCAGGCAGAATCGGGCGCCGTCCAGCAGTACCGCGAGAAGCGGGCCGTTCGGGGAGACGGCGATGGCGCCTGGCGTGCCTGGCAGCGGCAGGTTGAGCTTCTGGGTGCCGGTCTGCGGGTCGTAGGAGTGCAGTGTGCCGTCGGTGGCGGTGAGGTAGAGCCGGGTGCCATCGGTGGCCAGCGCCACCGCGTCGGGCGTGGCCAGCGGCTCGGCGCCAAGGGTGCCCGGATCCAGGGCGACCACCCGGCCACGCTCGTGCGCGACGAAGAGCCGGCCGCCGACGAACGCGATCGAGACGGGCAGCGGGCCGGTGACGGCCGATCCGGCGAATGCGATCACGGGCGGGGCGGCCGGCAGCGGGGGCGCGGCGGGCCCGGGCCCCGGCGCGGCCCCGGCCGTCCTCAGGCTGTAGGCGACGACCCGGTGGCTGCCGCGGTCTGCCAGGTAGAAGCGGCTGCCGTCCGGGTGGAAGCAGGCGGCGACGGGGCCGGCCCGCGGGCCTGCGGCGGCGGTGAGGCTTTCCCCCTCGGTCATCTCGGCGGCCGCCCCGTCCGTCGGCGCCGCGAACTGCTCCCGCACCGTGACTGCCAGCTGCTCCTCTGCCGAGACCGCGACCCGGATGGAGCCGTGCCCGTCGGCTCCGTCCGGGGCCTGGACGGTGATGTGGTCGAATCCGGCGGCAAACGCACGCGCGGCCAGGGCGGCGCCGGTCAGGGGCGGCGGCCCGGCGGATGTCGCCGGCCGATCGTCGCGCAGCACGAGGACCCGCCCCTGGCCGGCCAACCCCGGGGCGCCCGGGGCGTAGGCGCTCGCCACGGTGAGCGGCGCAGTCCGCCCGAGGGCGGCCAGCAGCCGGTCCAGGGCGGCGCCGGCGGCGGGCTGCATCTGCCGGTGATGCGGGTCGGCCCCGTAGTCGACGGGGGCGGGTGGGCTGGCCAGGTCGTCGGTGCGCAGCTGGAGGTATGCGGGGTCGAAGTCCTTGGAGGCGGTGCCGGCCGCGTCGGCCTCGGTAGCGCCGATCCGGCCGTCCCGTCCAATCGTCTGGTCGTTCTTCAGCAGGTCGTCGGGCAGGCCGATCCGTAGGGTCCGGTGGCCGCCACGCGTGTGTCCGGCCCGGGTGACCTCTACTCCGACGGTGATGTCGCCGGCGTTCTGGGCCTGGAGCACCGCGGTGCCGGCGGGGTTGCCCGGGATGACGAGGGCGGAGCCGGGGCCGGCGCCGGTGACCGACCAGCGGACCATGGCGCCGGGCACTGCCGCCACGGGCGGGTCGAGGTCCAGAGTCGCGTTGTGCTTTGCGACAAGGCCGGTTCCGTCGGCGGGGGTGACGGTGATGGCGAAGGCGTCGCCGGGCGGCTGGGAGGCGTACACCTGGTCGTCGGGGGTGCAGGTGACCCAGCCGAACCCGACGGCGTGCGCGTGCACGCCGAGTTCGGCGGTCGGGACGGTGCTGTGGCGCAGGCTCAGCGTCCGGCCGACGGCGTACAGACCGGGGCCGGAGGGGTCGTAGGCGCGCAACACGGACAGCACACCGGGCTCGGTCCCGGGTAGGGCGGCGAGCCGGTCGACCAGGGCGTCGAGGGCGAGCCGGGTGGTGAGCTGCATCTGCCGGTTTCCGTCGTTGCCGGCGAAGTCGAGGCCGGGTCGGTCGTCGTGGCGGCAGAGCCAGGCGGGGTCGAAGTCGGGCTCGTCCGCGGCGGTGCCGACGGCCTGCGCTTCGGTGGGCAGCCGGTCGCCGTCCGCGGTGATCCGTTGGCCGGGGGTGAGCCGGCGTGGCAGCACGCGCAGCAGGGTGGATCCGGTGGTGATCTGGGCTGTGGTCTCGTCGACGACGAATGGGTCGGCGGCGTCGGCGGTGGAGGACGGCGGGACGGAGACGGATCCGGCGAGTCGGTTGAGGGCCGCCTGCAGGTTGTCGGGGGTGGGGAGCAGCCAGCTTTGGAAGATGGCGAGCCGGTCGCGGTACTGCCGGTCGCTCTCGCCGGTGACGGGGTCGAAGGCGGTGCGGGCGGTGCCGGAAACGCGAACTTCCTCGATCAGGCCGAGGTAGGGCGCGTCGACGGGGCCGTCCTTAGTGGCCTCGCGGCCGGTGCCGATCATCAGCAGCGGCGTGTCGGTGATCGGGCCGAACTGGGGTATGGCGTGCCGGTCGGCCTCGGTGCCGTCGATGTACAGGCGGGCGTCGGCGCTGGCACCGGTGCGGTGAAGGGTGGCGGCGAGGTGGTGGAAGCGGCCGTCGGCCAGGTCGAGGTCGGCGAAGAGTTCGGTCTCTTTGGCGCCGTCGGAGATCGAGAAACGCGGGTTGTGGTTGATGCCGCGGTAGCGGCCGAGGGTGAGGGCCCAGCCGGGGTCATTCCGGGTGTTGAGCGGGTCGCGGCGGGCCAAGATGGCGCCGGGCCCGGTGGCGGCTCGGTCGGGGCGGACGACGGCCTCGATGGTGAGGTCTGCGCCGAGTGCGGGCAGGTCGGTGACCGTGATGTGGCCGCCGGGCGCGGTGAAGCCGAAGGCGGGTCCGAACCGGCCTGTGCGACCCCACTGGGCGGTGCCGGCCACGGTGCTGTTTTGCGGGTCGAGTCGGCCGCTCGCGTCGAGGATCTCGGTGACCTGGCTCTCTCCGGGTGCGGGCTGGTCGTCGAGGTGGAAGAGCGCGAGGGTGTCAGGGTCCGGCTCGTACCGGAGGGGCGGGAAGCGGGGCGCGCCGAGGTCCAGGCCGAGCAGGTCGAGACTGGCGCCGCGGGCGTGAGCGGCGAAGCGCTGGCGGGTGACGTCGGCGGCCCGGCGGTTGAGGTCCTGGTAGTCGCGGCCGATCGTCCAGAGCAGCCGGGCGAGGGTCCCGAGCAGCGCGGTGAGTTCCCAGTCCTCTGGTGCGGCCGGGGCCGGAGGTACCGGGAACAGGCGGGTGATCTGCAGGGCGGCGGTGAACTGAGCTGCGGTGCCGGGCAGCTCGACGGCAGCCTGGTCGCCGGCGGGCCAGCCAGCCGGGAACCAGACGGTGGTGGATTCCTCGGTCGCGCCGGGGGCGCGGGTGAAGGAGACTTTGACGCCGAGCGGTTCGGCGGTGGTTTGTCGGGGTGCGAGGAGGTAGCGCGGGGCGTCCGGATCGCGGCCGTGGCGGGCCCGATAGGCGGAGAAGTCGTACTGCGGCTTGAGCGTCCCGGGGCCGGCCGCGGTGAGCGGCAGGGTGAGGCGTTCCATGCCACGGTCGTACGCGGGGGTGAGACCGGTGGCCATGATGTCGAGGAAGTCGATGGTCATGGGCTTGCTACCTGAAGGTCGATCAGCGGGCTGTCGAGGTCGAATCGGGCGATCTCGTCGGCGGTGAGGGTGAGGTTCTCGCCCACGGACAGTTCTTCGGCGTTGCCGTACACCGCGCCACCGAAGCCGACCTCGCCGAAGACGGGGGCGCCGCGGCGCAGCCGCAGGTTTTGTACGTCGACCACCCCGGCGACCGACCGGGCGGTCAGTACCAGGTCGGAGTGGAGGACGCCGCGGCCCAGGCGCAGCCGTTCCACCCCGGTGTGGACGGCGCCGAGGATCTCGCCGCGGATGGCGTCCGGGTCGTGGCCGGGTTGGACCACCAGGGTGGCGCGGATGCCAACGTCGACATGGTTGGCGGGCCTGATGTCGGGGAAGACGGAGACCGGCCGCCACTGCCGCACCACGTCGACCACGGCCGGGTGGACGGCCGGGATGTCGCCCTCGTCCTGGAACCAGGGCCAGCCCGGTTCGACGGCTACGACGATGTCGAAGAAGTAGGGGGAGCCGGTGCGGCGTCCAGCAGTGAACTCGTGCTGGCCGAACAGATAGCTGTTGAAGGTGGCCTGGGAGGCGTCGATTCCGCCGAGCGGGTCGAAAATGGCGGCATCACGCACGCCGGGGACGTCGAGGAGCTGAGCGAGTATGGCGTCCTGGGTCCACACGGTGCGGGGGACGCCGAGCAGGCGGGTGCGGTGGGCGTCGTCGGCTTCGAGGAAGTCGCCACCGCTGACCGGGGCCTGGTTGGTGATGGTGACGGTGGCCGGGCCGAGGTCGAGGTGGACGCGGGCCCATTGCGGTTCGAGTATGAGGTCCGCCTCTAGGGGCAGGTTGCCGCCCGGTCCGCGCTCGACGGCCTGGACGCCGACTGTCGCGGTGGGCGTGGTGGTGCCGAGGGTGGCCGTGGCGGTGGTGCGCAGTTTGACGACGGGGTGGTCGGGGGTGGGGGCGGCGGCGGTGCGTATGACGGTGCCCTGGGGCAGGACGACGGTACGGTCGGGGCCGGTTTCGTGCACGGTGAGGGTGACCTCGCCGGTGGCCCGCAGGTGTCTCCGTTCCTGGCCGAGCTCGCCGCCGAGGAGGGTGAGGGCGTCGCCTTGCGCGGTGGTGATGAAGTTGGCGTAGTACTGGTTCTCCAGGGAGCGCCACAGTTCGTGGACGTGGACGGTGGCGGCGTCGAGCACCTTGCGCAGCGCGGAGCCTGAGGTCAGGTCGACGTCGCTGCCGAACATGGCTCGTGCGCGGGCCTGTTGGTCTGCGATGATCTGGTCGATGCCCTTGACGACGAAACCGTCGGGGGTCACGCCGTAGCCGTCGGCGGCGGGCGGGGCGGGGTCGGCCGGTCGGGTGGGCGGGGTGAGGTCAGTCAAGGCGTCCCCCCGAGGTGAGGGCGAGCGTGGAGCCGGCGATGGTCTCGATGATCGCGTAGACGGTGTACTCGCGGTTCACCCGGGCAGTCCGGACGATCCGCTCGTAGGTGGCGGGGGCCAGGTCAGGTCGCAGGTCCCGGTAGCGCTGGTCGTCCTGGAAGAAGACTTCCCGGACGTCGGCGACCCGGCGGTCGGCGCTGAGGCAGCGGACGAGCTCCATCCGGATGTACTCCTTGCGGGCCGGGGCTTCGAGTGCGTAGCGGCCGAGGGCGAGGTGGTCGAAACCGAAGGTGGTGTTCAGCCGATCGGTGCCGAGCTGGGTCTCGACAGCCAGGAGCAGGGCCTGGAGGAGGGCTTCGGGGCCCTGGTTCCCGGCCAGTCCGCCGGTGCCCGGGTCAGTGACCAGGTCCCCGTCGTCGAGGGTGAGGCTGTTGCCGAGGCTGGGTGCGCCCGTCGGTCCGGCCGGCGGCGCGCCGGGGAGGCCGGGGTAGAGGTCGGCAAGGGCAGCGGGGTCGGTCAGCACACCGGGGTCGACCGGCACAACGGGGTCGGGGATGAGGCCGGGGTCGCTCATTCAGACCGCCTCCAGCGTCTGCTGGCCGGGATCGGAGATCTTCCAGGTGCTGCCCGGGCCGGTGCCGCTCACAGTGGGGCCGTTCGCGGTGGCGAGCAGGACGGGCTGCTCACCGACGGTGAGCTTCACGGTGACACCCGCCGACAGGGTGGGCTGGGTGAGGCACGGCCGGGGGTTTCCGGATGCGGGGACGACGGCGGTGCAGGGCGTGATCATGCCGGGGACAGGGGTGGCGGCGTTCCCGAAGGCGAAGCCAGCCTCCGCGCCCATGAGCAGCACTGCCCGTCCGGCCACGGTGAGTTGCTGGCTGCCTGGACCGGGCAGCCTGCAGGCACCGCCGTGCGAGCACTCGATGATCGCGCCTTCGACGAGGACGAGGGGCATCAGCGGATCGCCACCTTCCCCTTTTCGAGGGTGAGGCTGGCGCCGCCCGCACTGATGGCCGCACTGTCCGCGGTGACGCTCAGCGCGGAGTGGCCGACGGCGACGGCCGCCTTGTCGTTGTCGACGGTCACGGACGTCTGGCCGGACGTCACCGTGACCGTGGCGCCGTTGACGGACACCTTGCCGTTCGTGACGGTCACCGACGTCTGGCCGGCCTTCACCGTGACCGTGGTGCCGCTCGTCGCTGTGAGCTTGACGTTGCCGCGGGGGTCGATGCGCACCTCGGTGCCCGAGACGTGCGAGAGCAGGAACTCCTCCGCGGCGCCCTCGACGGGCCGGTCGCCGACGGGCGAGCAGGCTGCGGTGCCGACCGTCAGCTTCAGCCCGACCGCCTCGACCACCCGGCGGCCGTCCCCCGCGGTCAGGTCGTTGGCGCCCTTGCCCACCGGGCGCGGCTCTGGCCCGGGCGAGACCTCAGTGGGCAGGCATAGCCACCAGTCGCCGGCCTTGGAGGCGGGGCGGTCCATGGCGGGCTCGTTTGTCCACAGGAACCCGGCGACCACGGTGTCCTCCCGGGAGGCGCGGACGCCGTTCAGCAGCGCGCGCATGCCCGGGTAGACGGGGACGGACAGGCCGGTCCGGTGCCAGGCGAACGGAGCGGCCAGTGGTTTGTCGTGGAGTACCGGTCCGCCGTCGGCCACCGCGAGGTCCACGCTCGGCGTGACGGCCTC
The DNA here is from genome assembly GCF_040702125.1 of Kitasatospora sp. NPDC085895. Lineage (NCBI taxonomy): Bacteria > Bacillati > Actinomycetota > Actinomycetes > Kitasatosporales > Streptomycetaceae > Kitasatospora > Kitasatospora sp. NPDC085895. Next base: position 14,755 of record NZ_JBFBJY010000093.1, read on the forward strand.
CGGGGCCTGGCCCTGTCCGTACCCGAGGTCGGCCACCCGCCGCTCGGACGTGGCGGTGGAGATCCGTCCGACGTCGACCGAGGGCGAGACGGTGCGGGCGTCGCGGATCCGTCCGGAGATCGCCTCGGCGATCGCGGCCGGGCTGCCCCGCCGGGCCGCCTCGGTGTTCTTGCGATTGGTGCTGTCGCCGCCGCGAGCGGCACCGGGAGCCGCCCGCGTGAAGGCGGAAGCCCGGCCGGTGCACACGTAACCGCCCTGGGAGGTGACGGTGTTGCCCCGGGGTGAGAAGGAGTGGGTGAGCTCGATGACCCGGTAGCCCCGGAGCGGGTTCTGGTATCCGTCCACGCTCGCCGCTACCAGCTGGCCGGCCCGCAGCTCTGGCAGGCCGAGCACGGTGAAGTCGAAGGCCGCCACCGAGACGTCGTCGGGCAGGTCGCGCGCGATCCGGAGGGCGGCCGCGGTGCGGGCCTGGACGGGTTTGAAGGCCGCCAGCCGGGCGATGGTCCCGGTCTCGGGCACGATCAGCGCGTCCTCGCCGGCGAGCGCCGCCAGTCCGGCGGACGGGTCGGGCGGTACCGACAGGCCCGGCCCGGCCGGCGGGTGGGTGACGGCGGTTCCGAACTGCACGGTGCCGTCCTGCACCAGGAGTTCGGCACCGTACTGCCTGGCCAGGGCTGCCAGCAGCTCGAAGTCGTTGGGGCCGTCCAGGTTGACGTCCCGTGGGTGGCTGGCCGGGGTAGCGCCGTCCGCGAGCGTGCCGCCGCTGCGCTCGACGATCTCCTTGGCCGCCGCAGCCGCGGTGGTGTCCCGCGCGGCGTAGTGTGCGAGCCCGGACTTCCCGCCTGCGCCGCCGGGAAGGCCGGGCGCGGCCGCGCCGAGAAGACCCCCGCCGCCCGCGCCCGTGGCGGTGAGCAGGCGGAACGCGGCCTCCTCGTAGCCGGTCAGGCAGGTACCCAGCGGCGGGAACTGCTCGGAGACACCCAGCCCGACCACCCGGCCCTTCAGCACGGCCTGCCGGGAGGCGGGTGCGTCCAGATAGCCGAGGGTGATCTCCACCTCGATGGCACCGTTCGCGTCGCCGCGGCTGCCGAGCGCGCCCGCCAGTGCCCGGTGGGCGGCCAACGGCAGGGCCGCCAGCTCGACGCTGAACGTGCCAGCCCGGCCGAGGGCGTAGTGGACCGTGATCTCGGCGTCGCTCAGGATCTGGCCGGAGGCCACGTCGTTGGACACGCTGAGATTCAGCCCCGGGAACACCACCCGGTACCAGAGGATCACGCCCATCGCTGCGCCACCCCAATCACGATCTCGCTGCCGTAATGGCCGCGGCCGTTGAGATTGCCCCGGGCCACCCGGGCGGTCACCAGGCGGATCGCCAGCTGGCCCGCGGTGTGAACGTGTTGCGGCTCGACCACGAGCTTGCGCAGGAACACCGTCCGCGGCCCGTCCGCCCCGTGCCGGACCACCCGGAGCACCAGATACCCGGGCGGCGCCGCGGGCCGGGCCGACGGGGCGGGTGCGGCGAGGTCGTAAAGAGCCTCCGGCGGGTCGGTGTCGGGGGGCGCCAGCTCGACGTACAGGCCGAAGTCGTAGGCGGTGGAGCCGATCAGGCAGCCGAACGCCTGTGGGAGCCCTTCGTCCGGTTCCACCGGCAGCCGGTTGAACACCAGGTCCGGGGCCGTCGGGGCGGCGGGGGCGGTCACAGCACGCCTCCCAGCTGGCGGCGGACGGGCACCATGCTGCTCACGCTGGGTGCGGCGGCGATTCCGCTCGCGAGCTTCAGGTCGAGGGCCTCGCCGAGGACGGCGGTCAGGCTGGAGCGCGGGACCTGTTCCATGGTGATGCTGACGTCGATGGCATCGCGCTTCTGGTTGGACTGGACGAACCGCAGGCCGGTGATCTGCATGTCGAGGCTGATCGTCATCCCGCAGACCACGGGGATGCCGGCCATGTTCATCAGCGGCGCGGTGGCGGGTGCCAGGGCGCGCGAGGTGAGCGCCAGCGCCTCCAGGCCCTTCTTGACCAGTAGTCTGGCGGGGCCGACCAGGACCGCCTCCATCGTGATGGTCCGGGTGGTCGGGGAGACCAGCTGCGCGAGCCGGCTGCCGGCGATCCGGGCCACCTGATAGCCCTCGTTGACGGTCAGGCTGGTGACGGTCAGCAGTGGTACCGGCCCGATCAGCACGGGAACGTTCACACCTGCAACCATGGCGGGCCTACCTCTCAGGCTTCCTCATGACGCGGCGCCGCTGTTTCGGCGCCTCCTCGGCCGGAAGATCCTCAGCCCGGAGATCCTCGGTCCCGATGGGCTCGGCCGGCAACGCCTCGGTCTCACCCACCCGGACCTGTGGGGGTTCCACCTCAACCCGGACCTGTGCGGGCTCCACCTCAACCCGGAGCTTGGCCGATGGCACGCCCGCGCTGGCCGACGGCCGGACACCGGCCGGGGCGACCCGGATTGCCGGAGCAGCCGGCCGACGGCCCCTGACCGTGTCCTGGATCCAGGTCTGGATGATCTCCGTCAGCTCTGCATCTCGGGCCTGCCACCGCGCGATCTCCGCCGGGTCGGCATAGTAGTTCGAGGCGTACCGCCAATCACGCCAACTGTGCGCGCCCTTGGACGCGTTGGCGAGAGCGTCCATCGGTTCGAGGTTGCCCTCTAGGACTGCGAGGGCGTTCTGCTCAGCGACGGTCAACAGCTCGAAGCCTTCCATCTTCGTCATGCGCTCCAACGAGACGACGTGGTCCACCTGCACGCGGCCGGAGGCCGCACGCAGCCGGCCGATCCGATCGACCTTGACCGCGGCGACCTTGGCCCGCTCCGCGGACGCGTTGAAGACCTGCCGCATCCGCACGACCGGACTGACCCGGGCCGCCTCGGCGAGCCGCCCGGCTTCCCGCAGCCTGCGCTGTGCCCGGGAGATGTCGCCTTCGCGGGCCACCCGTCGCACACCGGACCGGTCGACGCTGAACGCGTCCTCCAGACCGGCGAGGTCCTTGCGGAGCTCGGCGATGCGGCTGGTGTCGGGTGCCCCGGACGGCGTCTTCGGCCCGGCGCTCAACTTGGCCAGAAGGTCCTCCCGCTCTGTGCGCAGCTGCTCCAGGAGCTCGCTCGCCTCCACGAGTTCCTTCTCGGCCTTCAACTGCTCAGGGGCCGGCGGACGCCAGGCCCTCATCTCGGCCGTGATCTCGTTGAAGACGGCCTCCGACCGATCCGCGGCGAGCCGGTCGACGTACTGCAGCACCCTGGCCTCGTCGATGCCCTGCCGCTCGCCCAGCGCGACGATCTTCTTCACTCGCTTGAACGCCGTCGTGATGGCGGCACGCTCGGCACCACTCAACTTCGTCACATCGCCCAGGAGTTCGAGCATCTTCGCCTCGCTGCGCAGCTTCGCGACGGTGGCCACGCCCTTCTTGACCGCGTAGTACATCGCCTCCATCGGACCGGTCGGGTCGATCAGGAAGCCTCCGTGGAGCCGGCCGGCGAACTCGCCCACCACCCGGCTGAGGCCCTGCTCCGCCGCCGCATGCGCCTTGAGCGCAGCACGGAGTTCCGGCGCCAGCCCCTCGACCTCGTCGATCTTCATGATCAGCGCCCGGTAGCGGGCCGCCGCCGTCCCGGCGTCCGCGGCCCTGGCGGCGTCGAGCAGCGGATCGCGCAGGGCGGCGAGGCCCTTGGCGGAGCCCTTCAGCAGCTGGGCCGTCGTCGTCCCGATTTCCAAGACCGCCCCGGCAACGGCGATGGCGACCCACAACAGTGACGGCTCGTTCCTGATGAACGACAGGTCGTACTCCGCGGACTCCTTCCGGTACTCCGTGATCGCCTCCATCGCCTGGTAGACGCCGAACCCGGTACCCGCCACCAGGGCGGCCGCGGCGACCCAGCCGCCGACCGGTACCAGCATTGCGAGGAGCAGGGCGATGGCGGCGACGGCGATGCCCGAGAAGAGGTGGGTCAGGCCGACCGCCGCGATGTGGTCGTCGACGATCCAGGCGTAGATCGTCTCGCGTTCCACTCCCTGGTCGCGCTTGGCCGCCTCAACCAGTCCCTCCTGGCTGAAGACGCGTTCGGTGTCGTTCACCAGCTCTGCCCGGACCATGGCCGATTTGTCCTGCAGGTCGTCGGCAACGCTGAGCAGATAGGTCCGGGCGGTGTCCGCGTCGACGCCGACGAGCCTCTCCAGGTCGGTGCGCCGGCCCATCCGGTCGGGGTCGACGAGCAGATCGTGTCCGGAGGCCTCCACCACCGTCAGGCCGGCCCTGGCACTCAACGACTCAGCCTCGGCCTGGTTCGGCCCCTCCTCCGGGACGAAGTCGCCCAGCCCAGGGTTGTACGTGGTCCTCGACCTCAGGGTCGAGGCCGCTGCGAAGTCGGCGTGCGCAGAGGAGGCCGCGATGGCTGCGACCATTTTTTCGACGTAGCCGGGGGTGCGCAGCTGGATCCGCTCCTCATGGAGCCGGTGGTCGACGTGGCCGAGGACGTCGAGTCCGAGCCTGACCGCCATGGCCCGGAACTGCAGCCGGTAGGCCTCCACCGCGGCGGCGAACGCCTCTTCGTCCGCGAACCCGTGCCGGGCGAGGGCCTCCTCGAAGCGCTTCCTCGACTCCGCCAGCCTGACGGAGCTGTCTTCATCGTGCTCGTCGCCCTGCTGCATCTCCAGGCGCTGCATGTTCCGCCAGAGCTTGTACAGCTCCTCGCAGCCGAAGAGCGAGGCGGCCGCCTCCTCGGTCCGCAGGGACTCGGCCTCGCGGAGGCGTTCGTCCTCCAGGTACCGGTCGATCGAGGCGTCCAGTGCGGCCCAGTTCGCCGTCTCTCCGGTGGCCTTGGCCAGATAGTCAGCGCGCTGCTCCGGCGTCATCATGGCGAGTCTGCGTCCCAGCCGCACGGCCGACCGGAGGTCCTCAACGGTCATCGGCCGGTCGCCCGCGAAGAGGATGCGCCGGATGTCTTCGGGCAGGGCCGCGAGCTCCCGGCGGAGCGTGTGTTCCTCCACGACGTCGGCTCGCGCACCGCGCCAGCGGGCCCGCCGGTCGGCGTCCTCGGGGCCGGTGCCGAGCATGGTCCCCGGCGGCAGACCGCTCTCCCGCCAGAACCGTTCGTCCGTCTCCGCATTGATCTGCTCCTGCTCGGCGGGGGACAGCGCCTCCACCTCGGTCTGGGTGGCATCCGTGACGGTCAGTTCGACGAAGCCGCGACGGGCGTCCTCCTCGGAGACCGACTGCCCCTGTGTACTCGTCCAGTGCCACCAGACCAGCCACCGGTCGATCTCCTGCTTGCTGCCGGCCCGGTAGTACTGGCGCACGAACTCGCGCAGCAGCTCGGACGGGCCCATCGCGTGGTCGACCAGCACCTTGAATCTCAGGCGGGCAGGTCCGCCCGCCAGGCGCGCCGCCGAACGCTTCGCCGGGGGGCCGCCGCGGCCGGCGATACGGTCTCGCCGCGCGGGGCGGGAGGGCACATGGGCGGTGAGCCGCCGCCCGGGGCCGCCCGCCCCGGGCCGGAGAACGGCAGGCCGGAAGGCGGAGGGCTGTGCGACGGGGCGGGCCGGGTCGGTCTTGCCTGCCGTGTCCACCAGGTCTGCCAGCGCCGACTCCGACACCGAGAAGGCCAGGAGCGGCCCGCCGTCCGTGGCTGGTGGCGCGTCCGCCGGTGCGACAGGCACCGGAGCCGGGGTGATCGGGAAGTCCGCTCCGCCCAGCCCGGCCAGCGCCCGGCCGACCGCTGCCAGCAGGATGCTTTCCAGCTCGCCCGCCAGCTCCGCCGACGGCTGCGCCGACCTGGTGTCGAAGACCACCGACTCCGGCGGGTGCGGCCGGATTCGTGACTCGCCGTCGGCGGCCTCGCGGAGACGGGCGGCGAGTGCCTCCTCGACCGCCCGGCCGAGCTCGGCCAGGCCTGCCGGTGACGGCGTGCCGGTCACCGTCACGGTGATCGGGAACTCGCATTCGCTCCGGGGCATGCGCTCGGCTCTCCTTCGTCCTGCGCCCGGTTCAGCTCAGCGCCTGGTAGAGGGCGTCCCAGATGGCGGCGGCGATGTCGTCCCCGCCATCCCGGCCGGTGTCCTCCTGGGTGGCGTCCCCCGCCAGAATCACGTGGATCGGGAAGACGTAGTGCACCTCGGTGCCGGGACGGGCGGCCGCCGCCGCCTCCGGTCCTGGTGCCGGGACGGCCCGCTCCCCCGCGCGGACCTCGATTGGCGCGGGCTGCTCGGCGGCCTGGGGGCCGTCCGGCTCGGGGCTCGGGGTCCAGTCCGACATGGGAACCTCCCTCGACCGTTTCAGGCCGGATCAGGCAGGTCGGGGCCGTCAGGCCGGGACGGCCTGCAGGCAGATGCAGTTGAACGTGGTGGTCGGCACACCGTCGATCACGATGGTGCTGGCCACGGAGGTGATGTAGCAGTCGTTGAAGGCGACGTTCTTGAACGTCCAGTCGCTTCCCTTCCCCTGCTGCACTCCGATGCTGAACCTGCTGCTGGACAGTGCCAGCCCGGTGAGCGTCGCCACCACCGTGCCGATCGCCTTGACCGCCATGGTGAAGGTGAACACCTGCGGCTGGACGATGTGGGCGACGTTGTCCGCCTCGAGCGAGTGCAACGGTTGGACCGGTACGTTGAAGGTCGGGTTGAACGAGTCGATCGGCGTCACCGGGGTGCCGTTCAGCATCACGGTCAGCCGGGTGTCCCATTTCAGGGCGTCGGGCATGGTCGTCACTCCCTCTCTCGTCCTGTTCGCTCAGCCCTTGAGGACGAGGTCGATCTTCAGCCGATGGATGGCCCCCGCGTAGACGACTTGGACGGTGAGGTCCACCGACCGAAGCGCCCTGGCGGTACTGATCTCCTTGGCCTCCTCCGGCTTGAGCTCAGCCAGGTCCTTGTCCAGCAGGGTCAGCAACGGAGTGACGATGCTGAAGCCGTCGATGACCTGCCGCGCCACCAGCGGTGCCAGCACCGACTGCACGATCGTCTCGACGGAGCGCAGGCCGACCCGCGAGATCCGCACGTTGCCGATCGACTCGATCAGCGCGGCCTTGATCCGGAAGTTGATGTCGTCGAGCACCCGGACGATGTCGATGTACGGCTTGCCGTGGCTCGCGTCCGAGGTGTATCCCTCACCGAGGTAGAGCGCCTGACCGGGCAGCAGCACCGGCCTGGTGATCCAATTGACGCCCACCTTGTTGAAGGCGTCGATCTCGGTGTCGGAGAACACATCGGTCATCGCAATGCTGATCGGTTTGAGCAGCAGGGAGATGTGAGGCTGGTAGCCGGCGATGACCCCGGCCAGCGCGGCTGCGACGTCGTCGTCCGACCGATGGGCGACCAGCACCATCCGCTCGTTGATCACCGGAGGGACGATCAGGGTCGCGAGACTGCTCGTCTGCACCTCGCGGTCGAGCATGGCCACCCCGATCCGCTCCTTGCCATCGCCGAGGTTGGCCGTCACGTGCGAGGTCAGCAGGGCGACGGTGCCCGAGGTAGCCGAGTTGAGCGGAGTGTTGGCCAGCACCACGATCTGGACGTTCAGCTTGTCGACCTCGTCCAGGCCGTCGCCCCACACGGGCTTGGTGTAGTCCACCGGGACTCCCCAGACCACGGTCGGCGGCGGGGTCTGGGCGAACGCGGTACGGATCGCACGCAGCAGGTCGCTGTCGCTTTCCTGGATGACCTTCGTCCCGGCGGGATAGGCGGCGCCGAGCTTGCCGTCCAGGGTGAGGGAGAAGCCGGCCGGGGCACCCTCGTTACCGGTCACCGGGGCGACCTTGGTCACCGTGTGCACCTCCGACCCGGTGTCGGAGGTGAGGCGCACCAGCACGGGTACCGGAACGGACACGGCCGTGGTGACAGTATCCGCTCCTTCGGCCGCGGCGGCCGTCAGCGCCGTCCCACCGAGGGCCTTCAGGTGGTCCGCGGCCGTGACGGGCGAGGTGAAGGGCTGGGGGTCCGAGGCAGGCGTGCCGAACCCGCCCTTGCCGACGATGGCGATGTCGCCGAATGCCCGCAGCGCGGGCGCAAACAGTTCGCTGCTGGGATTGACCTCAATGTACTTGACCGGCATCGACCGCTCCTTACGTGATGCGGTGACGACACGCCGGGCCAGACTGATCCCTGGTGTCTGCCCGAGGACGTGCCGGCTCGGGTCGTTCGGCTTACAGGTGCGGGAGTTGGTCTCGGCTCAGCGGAGGGCCTCTCAGGGGTTGGTCTCAAATGCCGTCACGAACCCGTCGGCGGCCAGCAGGTCGCTCACCCGCTGCCGCATGTCGGCAGGGTCGGGGTCCGGGAGCGCCGATGCGGGGAAGACCGCCAGCCACGCGCCGGCAGCCAGCAGGGCTCCACCGTCGTACCCGTCGGGACGCGGACGGCTGTCGTCCAGCGCCTGACGGCTCTGGACGAGGCGGCGCAGCGCGCCGACGAGGTCATCTAGGCCGGGAAAGATCAGTACCGAGACGCGCAGCCGGTAGGTGCGGCCGGGCGCGGCCGGGTCGTAGGGCGGGGGAGTCGCAAAGTGCAGCCGGTACAGCCGGGGGAACTCCGCCTGGAGCTCCTGGTAGTCGGCGACCTCGGCGCGACGCATCAGATCCGCGAGGTCGAGGAAGGCGAACCGGGCGACGAACTCCTCCTGGGAGAGTCCGGTGAGGTCTTCGGAGGCGAGGGAGTCCAGGGCGCCGTCGGTCAGCGCGACCCGCGCGGTGACCACGATGTCCAGCGCGACGTCGATCCACAGTGGCGGCCCCAGCCCCGGGATCTCCACGACGGCCCGGGCCTGCGCGATGTCGGGCAGCAGCTTCTCCCAGCTGCCACGCACCGTCACCGGCGCGTCCAGCGGCACCTGGAACTGAGTCGAGACAACGCGGACCGTGTCCAGGACTCGAACTTCCAGCGTGTTCGGCTCGTACACCGAGGCCAATAAGGACTTCAGTCGATTCTTCTCCGGATCGTCGGCGGGCACCAGCAGCGACTTGACCCCCGCCGGGTCGAGATACCGGATCATCAGCTGGTCGGAGAAACCGTTCATGTCGTTTCCCCCGTGCACCGCTCATCACAGATTGTCAGGGGGCGCGTCCGTGCCGGGGCAGGCAGGATCGGGTCCGGGTCGCGCCTCGGATGCGTAACGCTTCCACATGGTCCGGAGGGCACAAACGGGCGACGCTTCCGGACCGGATGCTTTACTCCTCCCTACCCTACGCCGCTCCATCGCCTACGAACCACTTCTTTCGAGACGGCCGCGGGGCTCAGGCCGGGTACGAACGGCGCCGTCATCCGCCACCGCAGCGATCGGCCACAGCTCCCCGCGCCACCTCGCCCCACCTGCCGCCTGCTCGGCGGGGCGGAGGAGCGGGGACGCGAGTGGCCGGTGGCGTGGGATGCGGCCCGCCCCCGAAGGGCGTCCGCCAGTGCCGCAGGATGTCGGCGATGCAGGTTCGCCGGCGGAGGCGAACGCACAGCAGTCGATGCCCAGCGCCCGCTCGACAACCTCCTCCATGGCCTCACAGGCCTCCGGATCACCGGCAAGTGAAAGGACTTGGTGATCACCCGTCACTCTTACTGGCTGACAGTCCGCCGTGGACGGAGCTCGGTGGCTGTTGTCTTTCCGGGCTTGAGAGCTGCATTTCCACTGGTCAGGTATGGGTCGGCGGCCGGTGGAAGTGGTGTCGTGGCTTGGTCGGAGGCCGGGATGCCGTCCGTTGTAGGGCTGCTTGAACAGCGGGAGCTCATCGCTCGCCGCCGTGTGGACGAGATTAGTGAGGAGGCCGACCGCATCCACCCCGAGCTGGACGTAGCCGAACGGAATTGGATGACCTGCGTGCGGAGAACGCCAGGCTGCGGGCGGAGAACGCGCGCTTGTCGAAGGCCGGGAAGGAGTGGGAGCTCGAGCGGGAGATCCTGCGGCGGGCGGCCCAGTATTTCGCGAAGGAGATGAAGTGAGGGCCCGCCGCTGGGACTTCATCTCCGCCAACGCCGAGGACTTCGGCGTCCAGCGGCTGTGTCGAATACTCGGCGTCTCCCGGTCCGGCTACTACCGCCGGTGCGCTGGCGCCGAGACCCGCACCGCCCGACAGGCCGAGGACGACGCCCTGGCGACGGAGATCCAAAAGATCCACGCCGAACACCGCGAGGCCTACGGGGTCCGGCGGATCCACACCGAGCTACGGGCCGGCGGCCGCGCGGTGAACCGCAAGCGGGTGGCCCGGCTGATGCGCGAGCGCTGGGTCACCGGCCGGCATCTGCGGCGCCGCAAGCGCACCACGATCCCGGACCCGATCGCTCCACCGGTGCCTGACCTGATCGAGCGCGATTTCACCGCCGAGCGGCTGGACGAACGCTGGTGCGGCGACATCACCTACATCCGGCCGCCGGCACCTGGCTCTTCCTGGCTTCTGTGATCGACATCCGCTCGCGCCGAGTGGTGGGCTGGTCGATGGCCACCCACATGCGGACCTCGCTGGTCATCGACGCACTCCAGGCCGCGGCCGGCGCCCGGGGCGGCGACGTTACCGGAGTGATCTTCCACGCGGACCGCGGGTCAGTACAGCTCCCGGGCCTTCGCCGACGCCTGCCGCAAGGCAGGCGTCCGGCAGTCCATGGGCGCCGTCGGGTCCAGCGCGGACAACGCCGCGGCGGAGAGCTGGAACGCGACCATGAAACGGGAGACACTCCAGGGCCGTAAGGGCTGGTCCAGCGAGCGCGAAGCACGACTCGACCTCTTCCGATGGTGCCACTGCTACAACACCGTGCGCCGGCACTCCCGCCTCGGACAGTGCAGCCCCATCTCCCACGAGACCACGCTCAACACGACGTCAACTACACTCGCCCAAGCCGCATAACCCGTGTCCAACATCCGGGGTCAACGCCCGCTACCGCTGGCTGCCAGGGTCGGGTTGTGGGTCGGGGTCGGGCAGAAGTCGGACGCCGTGGCGCAGTTCCACGGTCGGTCCGACGTCGATGCGGGCCGTCCGCTGGGTCAGGGTGATCCGCTGTACCGCAAGCGAGCCCGTGATCAGGCAGGATCCGGCCCGGACAGCGGTCAGCCGGGCCTGCCGGACAATGCCGATCAGCCCCTCCAGATCGAATACGACCTTGAGGTCCACGTCCAGGGTGCCGATCCGGGAACCGTCCACCAGAACATCGATCTTCGGACGATGGACGGAGGTGATGCGGTGGTTCGCCAGGACCACCACTTCCTCGCTGCCGGGTTCGTCCCTGGTCCGCCGGGCGGCCTCGCACAGGGCGGTGTGCCGGCGCCATCCGCCTGCCGCGAGGTCGAAGAGGTCGAGCGCGAGGAAGCCGTCGACCACCGAGGCGACCTCCCGTTCGACGGCCCGACCGATCGGCGCGGTGAGCCCGCGCACGTCGCTGATGAGGCCGTTGAGTGCCCCGTAGTCGTGCAGGGCCGCGACGAGCGTGTCGACGTGCTCGTCGCCCCCCGGGCGGAGCAGCAGGTCCCGTACGGTGACGGGCTGCTGGAGGGTGGTGGTCATGTCTACTGCTCCTCGACGCTCTGGATGCCGGGGTCGGCACGCGGTTCCAGCCGGATGGTGCGGGTCGGCCGGCTGTGGCTCCCGGGCTCGGTGACCCGGATGTCGGTGTCGGCTGGGGCGACCGGCAGCAGCGAAGCCGTGACGCGGGCGTGTGCTGCGTGGGGTGCCCGGTGACGGTAGAAGTAGGCGGCAGCGGCGCCTACCACCACCACCATGCCGAACGCCGGTCCGGCCACGAGCCCGACGGGCAGGCCGCCGGAGCCGGAGTCGCCGAGCCCGCCGCCGTTCCCACCGCCGCCGTTCCCACCGCCGCCGTTCCCACCGCCGCCGTTCCCACCGCCGCCGTTCCCACCGCCGCCGTTCCCACCGCTACCGTTCCCACCGCCGCCGTTCCCACCGCTACCGTTCCCACCGGTGCCGCCGCCGGAGTCAGCTGGCAGGACTGTGAAGACGGTGCTGTCCTGCACGGCGGAGTCGTCCGCGCAGACCGCCTGCACCTCGTGCTGCCCGGCCTCCGCGTCCTGCGGGACTTCGACCGCGGTGCTGAATCGGCCCTCATCGTCAACCGCCACGGTGTCCAGCGCGCTGCCGCCGTCCCACCACAGTTCGACGTCGGCGCGGTCAGCGCAGAGATAGCCGGTACCGGTGATCCCGAACGCATCGCCCGGCCGCCCCTGTGTTGTGTTGAGGACGATCACCGGGTCCGCCTTCGTTTCCGGTTCCGGGTCGTCAACCGTGAACGTCGCGACAACCCTGAGGGACGCGTCGGGGAACACTACCGGTGAGACTCCCCCGGCGCGCTGCGCCAGGACGTTCGAGCAACTCGCCACGACGTTGTGTTGTCCAGGGGTGGCCCAGGGAGGTACAGCGAAGGCCACCTGGAAGTGGTCTCCGCCGCTCGTGTCGCTGCCCACGGTAGAGGAGTCAAAGGTGACCTTGATCGGATCCTGGCATGCACCGAAGCCGTCACCGAAGGCCGTGACCTGGTCGCCAACCACCCCGTGACTGCGGCTGAGTGAGATAGTTGCGCCCGCCCAAGCCTGTCCCGGAAATGCCAGAAGGGCGTAGGCCAGGAAGAGTAAGCCGCCGAACAGCAGCGTGATCAGTCGTCGGCCAAGGACCGGGTCCCGCGCTGACATGACCGCCAGTCACCAATCGGCGGCCGCACGGTGGGGCACGGGCTCTCGGGAAGTGTGAAGGTATTCGCACATGGCGCACCGTCCTTCAGCGGTCGCTCTCATTCTCCTCTCTCATCGGTCTCCCGTACAGCTGGCAACTCCCGCTACTGTCGGCGACGGAACCTGGTGACGTTGTGTAAGTGCGGCTGCGGACAGCGGGTGTTGGGGAGTCATCTGTCCGGGGCGGATGGTGTCGGTGGCGGTTGCGGTCCGTATCCGGGGCCGATCCGTGATCACGGGCTGTGGACGACGCTCAGCCCGACCATGATCCCGGCGGGGGCGTAGAGGTGTTTCAGGGCCCAGTGCGGCCAGTCGAGGTGCTCGCGGCCGGCGCCGAGGAGGACGACGTTCTCACACACAAGGTGGCCGGGCGGCAAGGGTGCGGACCGTTTCGGCGGCGGGCGGCAGCGGCGAACACGGCCGCCTCGCTATTCGGCCTCGAGGGCGTACGTGGTCTAGACGCAATACCGGTGACTTTGGTGGGCATTGGTCGTTGGACGGGGTGTGCCAAGGCCCGGTCAGGTGAAGTCGTCGGTGGGTGAGCGGTTGTCGGATCGGATCGCGTTGGGGGTACTGACCCGTGCGTTCCCTTCGGAGCTGGTGGATGAGGTGGTCGCGGAGTGCGGTCGGGTCGAACAGCGTCATCGGCTGCTGCCGGCCAGGGTGGTCGTGTACTTCGTCCTCGCCATGTGCCTGTTCTCGGGCCAGGGCTATGAGGAGGTTGCCCGCCTGCTCACCCACGGACTGGAGAGGGAACGCCGCTGGCAGGACTCCTGGCGGGTGCCGACGACGGCGGCGATCGGCCGGGCGCGCCTGCGGCTGGGCCCGGAGCCGCTGAGGGCCCTGT
>NZ_JBFBJY010000094.1:0-27627 GCF_040702125.1 Kitasatospora sp. NPDC085895
CGACCACGAAGCCGCAGCTCAGCGCCCGGTTACCACCGGTATCCACCCCCAGCCGACCCCCATTTCACGGGCCCGACCACCACCACCCGCCCCCCCGATGTGACCCGCACCACCGCAAACCGTCCGTGAACCGGACCACATCGTCGGCAGCGCGTGAGGGGCCGCGAACACCGTGCGCACGCCGGACCCCCGTCCCGGCCCCCTGCGGATGGCGTGGGTCACACCGTGCACGGACGGTACTGCCGCGGCCTCGCTCGGCAACCGTTCGCACAGGTCAGGGGGACGATCGGAGCCACTGCTCCCGGGTCAGGGCGTACTCCACGTCCCCGTGCTCGGCGCCCTCGACGTACTCCGGCCACTCCTCGAAGAAGGTCCGGACGTGGCGCAGCCCCGCCTTCTCCAGCACCCGGCGGGAGGCGGTGTTGACGGTCATCGTGGTGGCCACCACCCGGTCGGCGCCGAGTTCGGCGAAGGCCAGCCGGACGAGCTCCCGCGCGCCCTCGGTGGCGAGTCCGCGCCCCCACACGGCGGGCCGCAGCCGGTAGCCGAGCTCCGTGCCGCCGTCCAGGCCCGGGCTGCTCGCCGGAGCCAGGGCGAACCAGCCCAGGAACTCCCCCGAGCCGCGAGCCACCGCGGCGAAGCGCCCCTCCCCCGGCGGGAGCTCCGCATAGCCGCGGAGCAGCGCCGGGAGCGTCTCGCGCTCGACCACCGGACGCGGCACCGGCCGCCCGTCGTCGATCCGCCGCATCACCTCGGGGTCGCCGTGCAGGGCGGCGAGGTCGTCGAGGTCGTCCGCGGTGAAGCGGCGGAGCAGCATGCGGGCGGTGGTGGCACGGATCGACACGGCGCGATTCGACCACCGGCACGGGCCGCCGGGCAACCGGATTCGGAACCGCCCGGCACCCGCTCAGCCCGGCAGCCGCTCAGCCCGGCAACTGCTCAGCCCGGCAACTGCTCAGGCCGGGCCGGTGGCGGCCGGCCGGCCGGGCGCCGCGGCGGCGACCGGGAGCAGCAGGGCGGTGATGTTGTCCTGTCCGCCGGCGGCCAGGGCGTGGTCGACCAGCGCCCGCGCCCCGGCGAGCAGCGGCCGGCCGGCGGGTGCGGTCCCGTGCCGGGCGCCGCGGTCGACGACCGTCCGGAGGGCTCCCGGGTCCGGCAGGTGGCGCCAGAGTCCGTCGGTACAGAGCAGCAGGCGGCCGGGCACGGCCGGCCGGTAGCTGCGGATCCGCGGCGCGGGCTCGCCGGCGTCCGCGCCCAGCCAGGCCGCGAGGACGTCGAGTTCGCCGGTGTCGTCCTCGGTGAGGGCCGTCCCCGGCCCCTCGTCGGGGAGCCAGTAGACGCGGCTGTCGCCGACCCAGGCGCTCCAGATGCCCTCCGGTCCTGCGATGCCGGCGGCGTAGGTGCAGGCGGGTGCCGCGCCCGGGGAGGCGGCGAGGGCGGTCACCGCCCGGCCGGCCCGGAGAGCGGACTCGGCGAGGGCGGTCTCCGGCAGGACGCCTTCGGCCAACCGTGCGGCCAGGGCCGCTACACCGACCTCCGCGGCGAGTTTGGCGGCACGCTCGCCCCGGGGAGCCATGGAGACGCCGTCGCAGACCACTCCGACGGTCCACGGCCCGGCGGCGGCGAGGGCCATGGCGTCCGCGTTCACCCCGCGGTGCCGGCCGCGGTCGCTCACGCCCGCGGCCCCGCCCACCGCCCCGATCTCCACGTGCGCCCGGAAGCCGGGCCGGTCGGCCCCGCAGTCCCAGCACCGCCCGTCGGGGGCGACGGTGCCCCCGCATTCGGGGCACGCACTGTCGTCGATGTCGTCGATCCCGTTGTCGGTCATTCGGCGGACCATCCTGCCAGACACCCCCGCCGATGATCCATCAGGAAGACTCCTCCACCGGACGGTTCCGCCGCCGAACCGGTCGGCGGCCCACGGATCAGCGGGCCGGACGGACGTTCTCGTGGGCGAGCAGGTGCTGTTTGGCGGGCAGGCCGCCGGCGTAGCCGGTCAGCGAGCCGTCGGCGCCGATCACGCGGTGGCAGGGCCGGACGATCAGCAGCGGGTTGGCCCCGATCGCGGCGCCGACCGCCCGTACGGCGCCCGGCGACCCGGCGGCCGCGGCAACGGCGGTGTACGTGGTGGTGGCGCCGTACGGGACGGCGTCCAGGGCGCCCCAGACCCGGCGCTGGAAGTCGGTGCCGCGCGTGGTGCACTCCACGGCGAAGGCGGTCGACTCCCCCGCGAAGTACGCCCGCAGCTGCTCGGCCACCACGCGGAAAGCCGCGTCGTCCTGCCGCCAGCCGTCCTGGACGACGGCGCCGCGCTTCTGCCCCGGCAGCGAGACCGAGGCGAGCGCGGTACCGCCCGGCGCGGTCGCGGACTCCTCGCCGACCAGCAGCAGGGGGCCGACCGGGCTGTCGACGGTCGTGTACAGGGTCATGCTGGTGTGTCCTTTCCGCTGGTCCAGACGGTACCGCGCCCCGGGGCGCGGGCCCGCCGGTCTCCACTGTGCCGCCTGCACCCGGCGGTCGGCTGGCGGATTTCGGACACGGCGTTTGCCCCGGGGGCGGCACCACCCGGAGCCGCCCCCGGCCGCCGGAGATGCACGTCTCGGCGGCCGGGTCTGTACTCCGGCGGGGCGCCCGCCCGCGCGGCGGACGGGGGACGGGGACATCACCACCCGGGCGGGGCACCCTGCCTGCGAGCCGTCTCACCCCTCCGCCGCCCGGCAAACCCCCGTCGCGGAGTCCGGGACGGGTTCGGTCCGGGACGGTTAGTCCAGCACGGGCAGCAGCACCGGCAGGTGGCCGTCCGAGGCGAGTGCGGCGGCGCGGCGCTCCGCGGGGACCTCGCCGTAGGTGGTGGTGCGCTGCCGGGCCGGGCGGCCGGCGGCCTCGGCGATCGCCTCCAGGTCGCGGACGGACTTGTAGCTGCCCCACGAGGAGCCGGCCATCCGGGAGATGGTCTCCTCCATCAGCGTGCCGCCGAGGTCGTTCGCGCCGGAGCGCAGCATCTCGGCGGCGCCGTCGGCGCCCAGCTTCACCCAGGAGGTCTGGATGTTGGGGATGTGCGGGTGCAGCAGCAGCCGTGCCATCGCGGTGACCGCCCGGTTGTCGCGGGCGGTCGGGCCGGGCCGGGCGACGCCGGCGAGGTAGACCGGCGCGTTGGTGTGCACGAACGGCAGGGTGACGAACTCGGTGAACCCTCCGGTGCGCTGCTGGAGTTCGGCGAGCAGCCGGAGGTGGCCGAGCCAGTGCCGGGGGGTGTCGACGTGCCCGTACATCATGGTGGAGGAGGAACGGAGGCCGAGCTCGTGGGCGGTGGTGACGACCTCGATCCAGGCGGAGGCGGGCAGTTTGCCCTTGGTGAGCACCCAGCGGACCTCGTCGTCGAGGATCTCGGCGGCCGTGCCGGGGATGCTGTCGAGGCCGGACTCCTTGGCCCGCTGCAGCCAGTCGCGGATCGACAGGCCGGTGCGGGTCGCGCCGTTGACGACCTCCATCGGCGAGAAGGCGTGCACGTGGATGCCGGGCACCCGCTCCTTCACCGCCCGGGCGATGTCGAAGTAGGCGGTGCCGGGCAGGTCGGGGTGGATGCCGCCCTGCATGCAGACCTCGGTCGCGCCGACCTCCCAGGCCTGGGCGGCCCGTTCGGCGACCTGCTCCAGCGAGAGGGTGTAGGCGTCGGCGTCGGTGCGGCGCTGTGCGAAGGCGCAGAACCGGCAGCCGGTGTAGCAGACGTTGGTGAAGTTGATGTTCCGGGTGACGCAGTAGGTGACGGTGTCGCCGACGGTGTCGCGGCGCACCGCGTCGGCGATCGAGCAGAGCGCGTCCAGGGCGGGGCCGTCGGCGCCGAACAGGGCGAGGGCCTGGTCGTCCGTCAGCCGGGTCGGGTCGGCGGCGGCGACGCCGAGCGCCTCCCGCACGTCGGCGGGCAGCCGTTCCGGGGCGCCGCCCGCCGCTGCCCCGACGCCCGCACCCGACCCCGCGCCCGACCCGGTGCCCGCGGCGACCTGCTCGCGCAGCACCTGCCAGTCGCCGTACACCTCGTCGAAGTCGGCGCGGCGGTCGCCGGTGCGGCCCACGGTGTCGATCTCGTGGTGGAGTTCGGTGCGGCCGGAGCCGGTCTGCGGCTCCTCGGGCTCCTGCCAGGGCAGGCCGACGGGCCGGGCGTCCTCGCGGGCGAGGCCGGTGTCCGGGTCGGCGAGCGCGGTGACGTGCGGCAGGATCCGCGGGTCGAGCCAGGGTTCGCCGCGCTGCACGTACTCGGGGTACACGGTGAGCCGCTCGCGGAGGGTGAAGCCTGCGGCGGCGGTGCGGGCGGCGAGGTCGTCGATGTGCGGCCAGGGCCGCTCGGGGTTGACGTGGTCGGGCGTCAGCGGGGAGACGCCGCCCCAGTCGTCGATGCCGGCGCCGATCAGCAGGGCGAACTCGCCGTCCACCAGGTTCGGCGGTGCCTGCAGGCGGACGGACGGGCCGAGCACCAGCCGGGCGGTGGCGACCGCGGCGGCGAGCTCCTCGAGTTCGGCGTCCGGCATGCCGCGCATCGCGGTGTCGGGCTTGGCGCGGAAGTTCTGCACGATGACCTCCTGCACGCCCCGGTAGGCGCGGGAGACCCGGCGGATCGCGAACAGCGACTCGGCGCGCTCCCGGTACGACTCGCCGATGCCGATCAGGATTCCGGTGGTGAACGGCACCGAGGAGCGTCCGGCGTCCTCCAGCACCCGCAGCCGGACGCGCGGCTCCTTGTCCGGGGAGCCGTGGTGCGGCCCGGACGGGTCGGACCAGAGCCGTTCGGCGGTGGTCTCCAGCATCATGCCCATGGAGGGGGCGACCGGCTTGAGCCGCTGGAAGTCCGTCCAGGAGAGCACGCCGGGGTTGAGGTGGGGCAGCAGCCCGGTCTCCTCCAGGACGCGGACGGACATCGCCCGCACGTAGGCGAGGGTGTCGTCGTAGCCGTGCGCGTCCAGCCACGCGCGGGCCTCGGGCCAGCGGTCCTCGGGCCGGTCGCCGAGGGTGAACAGGGCCTCCTTGCAGCCCGTGGCGGCGCCGCGGCGGGCGATGTCCAGCACCTCGTCGGGCGAGAGGAACATGCCTTCGCCGGCCCGGCGCAGCTTGCCCGGCACGGTGACGAAGGTGCAGTAGTGGCAGCGGTCCCGGCAGAGCCGGGTGAGCGGGATGAAGACCTTCTTCGAGTAGGTGATCACCCCGGGGCGGCCGGCCTCGCCGAGTCCGGCGTCGCGGACGCGGGCGGCGGACGCGCACAGGTCGGTGAGGTCGGCGCCGCGGGCCTGCAGCAGCACCTCGGCCTCGCCCGTGTCCAGCGCGACGCCGTCGCGGGCCCGGCGGAGCGCTCTGCGCATCGCGGACGCGGTGGGGGCGGCGGGCGGCACGGGGACCGGGGCGGGGGTCTGCTCGGGCTCGGAGGCGTTCATGCGCCGACGATATCGGCCCCGGTCGGCGGCGTGAGCCGCGGTGCGGGCCACACGCCGGGAGGTGCCGGTCACACCTCGGGCAGTGTCTGCTCAGTCCAGATGGTCTTGCCGAAGGGGGTGTGGCGGGTGCCCCAGCCCTGGGTGAGCTGGGCGACGAGCAGCAGGCCGCGGCCGCCCTCGTCGAAGGTGCGGGCCCGGCGCAGGTGCGGGGCGGTGCTGCTGGTGTCGGAGACCTCGCAGATCAGGCTGGTGTCGTGGATCAGCCGGAGCTCGATCGGCGGCCGGCCGTAGCGGATCGCGTTGGTGACGAGCTCGCTGACGACCAGTTCGGTGACGAAGGCGTACTCGTCGAGGCCCCAGACGGCGAGCTGTTCGGCGGCGAGCTTGCGGGCGTGCGAGACGACGGCGGGGTCGGGCGGCACGTCCCAGGCGGCGACCTGGGAGGTGTCGAGGGCGCGGGTGCGGGCGAGCAGCAGGGCGATGTCGTCCTCGGGGGCCTCGGGCAGCAGCAGCCGGAGGATCTCGTCGCAGGTCTCCTCCAGGGAGATGCCGCCGGCGGCGAGGGCGCGGGCGAGGCGTTCGATGCCGTGGTCGACGTCGTGGTCGACGGCTTCGACCAGGCCGTCGGTGAACAGTGCGAGCACGCTGCCCTCGGGCAGGTCGAGTTCGGCGGACTCGAAGGGCAGGCCGCCGAGGCCGAGCGGCGGTCCGGCGGGCAGTTCGGGGAACTCGACGCGGCCGTCGGGGCGCACCACGGCGGGCCCGGGGTGTCCGGCCCGGGCGAGGGTGCAGCGGCGGGAGACGGGGTCGTACACGGCGTACAGGCAGGTGGCGCCGATGTCGGCGGCCTCCCGCCCGTCCTCGTCGGCGGTGCGCGGGTCGGCCTCCCGGTCGAGGCGCAGCACCAGGTCGTCGAGGTGGGTGAGGAGTTCGTCCGGCGGCACGTCGACGTCGGCGAGGGTGCGGACGGCGGTGCGCAGCCGGCCCATGGTGGCGGTGGCCTGGATGCCGTGGCCGACGACGTCGCCGACGACGAGTGCGACGCGGGCGCCGGAGAGCGGGATGACGTCGAACCAGTCACCGCCGACGCCCGCCTGCGGGCCGGCCGGGAGGTAGCGGGAGGCGATCTCGACGGCGGCCTGGCGGGGGGCGCGGTGCGGCATCATGCTGCGCTGCAGGGCGAGGGCGGTGTTCCGTTCGAAGGTGTAGCGGCGGGCGTTGTCGATGCTGAGGGCGGCGCGGGCGGTGAGTTCCTCGGCGAGCAGGACGTCGTCGGCGTCGAAGTCCTCCTCGGTGCGGTGCCGGGCGAACAGCGTGATGCCGAGGGTGGTGCCGCGGGCGAGCAGCGGGGCGACGATCAGCGAGTGGGTGCCGGACTCGGCGATGCGCTGGGCGCGGACGGGGTCGACGGTGAGCCAGCGGCGGACGTCGGGGTCGTCGACGCGGTGCCGGGAGGGGCGGCCGGTGGCGAGGGCGCGGGTCATCGGGGAGTCGGCGGGCAGGTGGTCGGTCTGGCCGGGCGGGACGGCGGACTCGGGACAGCCGATGAGGACGGACTGTTCGGCGGCGCGGCGGAAGACGGCGGGCCCGCCGGTGGGCCGGGTGGCGGCCTCGGTGCCGAGGAAGACGCT
Source organism: Kitasatospora sp. NPDC085895 (assembly GCF_040702125.1). Lineage (NCBI taxonomy): Bacteria > Bacillati > Actinomycetota > Actinomycetes > Kitasatosporales > Streptomycetaceae > Kitasatospora > Kitasatospora sp. NPDC085895. Next base: position 7,055 of record NZ_JBFBJY010000094.1, read on the forward strand.
GTCGAGGAGGTCGACGCTGGTGAAGTCGGCGAAGTCCTCGGTGGCGACGTCGGCGAGTTCCTGGGCGGTGCGGGTGACGTCGAGGGTGGTGCCGATCCGCAGGCCGGCGGCGTTGACCATGGCGAGCCGGCGGCGGGCCCGGTACTCGTCGGTGGTGTCGAGTCCGCCGACGGCGACGCCGCGGACGCCGCCGTCGGGGCCCTTGAGCGGGTAGAGGACGGTCGTCCAGGCGTGCGCGCCGGCCTCGCCGGGGGTGCGGAAGAGGTGGTCGGCGCGGACGGTCTCGCCGCCGGCGAGCACCCGGTTCATCAGGGCGGCGAGCCGGGCGTGCGGCAGTCCGGCCCAGCGGTCGGCGGTCTCCGCCATGAGCAGGCCGACGGGTTCGCCGCCCTCGCCCATCATCCGCAGCACCTCGTCGTTGGCGCCGACCAGGCGGGTCTCCCGGTCGTACACGCCGACGGCGATCGGCAGCTGGCTGAAAGCCCATTCGCGCAGTTCCCGGTGGCCGGTGGTGGCGGGGTCGGCGGCGGCGTCCGGGTCGGGGGCGACGGCGGGTTCGGCGGTGACCGTCCAGGCGGTGCCGGTGTCGGTGTGCAGCGGGGTGGCGTGCAGGTCGGCGGTGACGGGGCGGCCGTCCCGGTGGAGCAGGGCGAGCCGGCCGTGCCACTCGGTGCCGCGGGCGAGTGCGCGCAGCGCCGCGGCGGGCGGCGGGGCGGCGAGCAGGTCTCCGGCGGGGAGGCCGAGGGCCTGTTCGGGGCGGTGGCCGAGCAGGCGTCGGGCGCCGGGGCTCCAGGCGGCCAGCAGGCCGTCGGGGCCGACGACGGCCGCAGCGCTCCCCGGCGGGGAGCCGCGATCACTCTCCGCTGAGCCGCCTGTCTCGTCCATCGGTGCTCTTCTCGCCGTCGCCGGGGCCGCCGGCCTCGCCCGTGCGGGGCCCGGGCCCGCGCGTGCACCCTCCAGCATGGCCCGCGGGCGGGGCGGGCTCAAACGGTGCCGGGTGCCGGCGCGGCGGGGCGGCTACTCGTTGACGAGCACGGGCAGTGACAGGACGGCGGCGGCGGGGGTGCCGGTGAGGTGGTCCGCGCCGACGGTGAGGTCGATGCCCTCGCGGCCGGCGTGCGGGCCGTCGTGCCGGCCGGAGGCCTCCTCCTCTTCCTGGTAGTGGAAGGCGCCGGTGCCGACCAGGGCGCCCTTGGCGTCGTAGAAGGCCGCGCGGAGTTCGAGGGCGAGGACGTCGCTGACGTCGGAGGTGATGGTGAGGTGGCCGGTGACGGCCCGGCCGCCGTCCAGCCGCAGGCCGGTGAGGCGGACGCGGTCGGTGAACGGGCCGTCCTCGACGCGGACCTCGCCGGGGGCGGGCGGTGTGGCGAGGACGGCGGCGGGCGCGGCGGCCTGCTTGGGCGCGGGCAGCACGACGGAGGGCACCGGGGCCGGCTGCGGGGCGGCCGCGGGGGCGGCGGAGCAGCCGGCGAGCAGGCCGAGGGCGAGGGCGGCCAGGGCGGGGCGGGCGAGGGCGCCGAGGCGGGGGTGCATGGGGCTCCTGGGTGTGGGCGGGGCCGGGAGGGTCGTGCCTCCCGGCCCGGTTCCGGCGAAGGGTGGTTCGGCAGGTCAGTGCCGCGGGGCCTTCCGGAAGAGCGCGCTGTACATCTTCCCGTACAGCGAGGTGTTGTCCTGGCTGGCGGCGAAGCGGTCGCCACCCGGGCCGTAGGCGAAGATCGGCACGTCGGCGCCGGTGTGGTTGCCGGACAGGTAGGTCAGCCAGAGGCTGGCGTCGGCGGTGCCGTCCTTGACGCCGGCCGGGTCGTCGGGGGTGCGGAAGGTCGCCGGGGCGAAGTTCTTCGGGTCGCCGGCGCCCGCGCCGTTGACGATGCCGCTGGAGCGGGCCGGATCCTTGGCGCCGCTGGTGGGACGGCTGGGCAGACTGTTGTTGGCGGTGTTGCCGGGGTCGGTGTTGGCCGGCGGGGCGGCCGCCTCGGCGTTGGTGTAGGAGCCCCTCTCGATGATGTTGAAGCCGGCGCACTCGTGGTCGGCGGTGACGATCACGAGGGTGTGGCCGTCCTTCTTGGCGAAGTCCACGGCGGCGGCGACCGCGTCGTCGAAGGCCTTCACCTCGCCGAGGGTCTGGGCGGCGTCGTTGGCGTGCGAGCGCTTGTCGATCTGGGCGCCCTCGACCTGCAGGAAGAAGCCCTTGTGGTTGTTCTTGCCGAGCAGCGAGACGGCCTTGTTCGTCATCTCGGCGAGGGTGGGCTCCTGGCGCTGCGGGGCGTCGGCGGGCAGCCCGGCCTTGGCCTGCTCGACCGTCAGGTTGCCGCGGTTGAACAGGCCGACGACCTTGCGGCCCTTGGCGGCGGCGAGGTCGGTCCTGGTGGCGGCCTTCTGGGTGGCGGCGGTCTGCGCGGGCAGCGCCGGGTCGCCGAAGCTGCCGAGCACCTGGTAGCCCTGGGCCTGGAGGGCCTTCTGGTCGTCCGGCTCGAAGCGGGCGAGGCCGCCGCCGAGGACGACGTCGGCGGTGCCGTTGCGGGCGATCTGCTCGGCGATCGGGGTGATCAGGGTGCGGTCCGCCGGGGCGGACTCGTAGGTGCCGTCGGCCTTCTTCGGCAGGCAGGCCGCGTCGGAGTAGACCGGGCCCTGGCAGCCGCGCAGCAGGGCGTGGCTGAACTGGGCGGCCGGGGTGGCGTCGGTGATCTCCGCGGTGGAGACGTTGCCGGTGGCGAAGCCGGCCGCGTGGGCCTGCTCCATCAGGGTGGCGACCTTCTTCTCGTAGGCGTCCACGCCGATCGCCGCATTGTAGGTCTTCACACCGGAGGACCAGGCGGTGGCGGAGCTGGCGGAGTCGGTGACCAGGGCGGGCCGGGTGCTGTCCTTCTCGACGGCGTGGGTCGCCACGGCGCCGGTGAAGGGCAGCTTCTCCATGTTCAGGCGGCCGGCGGCGCCGTAGTAGCGCTCGCGGCCGGCGGTGACGTGCGTGCGGCCCATGCCGTCGCCGAGCAGGTAGATGACGTTGCGGATGTCCGCGCGGTGCTCGTTCCGCTCGGCCGGCTCGGAGTGGGCGGTGACCGCCGCACCGCCGACCAGGCTGCCCGAGAGTGCCAGCACGGTGGCGGCCTTCAAGGCCTTGCGCTGCATCAGGGTGTCTCCTCGACACATCGGCGCGCCCGGCAGGTCGGTGCCGCGGCGCGCACCCGGGAACGACCCCGGGCGGTGTGAAGATAGGAGCACGAAGTGAACCGCGTCCGCAGTGGACGTGACGTACGGTCGAACACCTGACGCGCGGTCAAGGTCGCTCCGGCCGCCACCGGGCAGCGGCCGAGCGCCATGGCGCGGGTGGGCCGCGACACCTCGGGGAAGGCCCCGCACGGCGACGGCGGCGTCCGGCGCCCCCCGCCCGGTTCCACCCGGCACCCCCGGGCCGTACGGCTCCGGGCAGAGCCCGCCCCCATGCTGCCCGGACGGGGCCGCCGCCGCCCGTACGGCGCGGCCGTCCGGGAAGCGTCGTCACACGGACGGGCCGAGCCGGATGCGCCGGCCGGGGCGGCCACGGAGGGTGAGGGAGCGGTCCGACGCCGCCGGAAGGAGAGTGCGATGAGCGCAACGGACGTCCCGGCCGACGAGGGCGGCCGGCCGGTCACCGGGGCGCCGACCGCGCAGCGGGCGGTGGCGGCGCCGCGGATGACCTGGCTGACGCCGGCCCTGACGACGACCGGTTCGGTGGCGGGCCTGCGGGCCGCGCCCACCATGGCGGTGTACGGCCTGGCCCGCGCGTTCCTCTGCATCGTCCCGGCGATCGTCCTCCTGCTGCCGACGGCGCCGGTCTCCGCCGAGACCGTCACCACCTGACCCGGCCGGCCGTGCCGCCCTCCGCGGCGGCGCGGCCCGCCCGCGCCCCGGGAGCCGCCATGTCCGACCCCGCCGACGACCTCGCCGGGCGGATCTCCGCCCTGATGCCCCGCGCCCTGGCCGACCTCGCCGAGCTGGTCGCGATCCCCTCGGTCGCCGACCCCCGCCAGTACCCGCCGGAGCACTGCCGGCGGGCCGCCGAGTGGGTCGCCGCCGCGTTCACCGACGCGGGCCTGCACGACGTGCACCTCGCCGAGACGCCCGACGGCAGCCACGCCGTGATCGGCCACCGCCCGCCGCCGCTCGGCGCCCCGACCGTGCTGCTGTACTGCCACTACGACGTGCAGCCGCCGCTGGACGACGCCGCCTGGACCTCGCCGCCCTTCGAGCTGACCGAGCGCGACGGCCGGCTGTACGGGCGCGGCGCCGCCGACTGCAAGGGCAACGTCGTCATGCACCTCACCGCGCTGCGGGCGCTCGGCGAGGACGTCCCGGTCGGCATCAAGTTCGTCGCCGAGGGCTCCGAGGAGCAGGGCACCGGCGGCCTGGAGGCGTACGTGCGGCAGCACACCGACGAGCTGCACGCCGACGCCCTGCTGATCTGCGACACCGGCAACGCCGAGGTCGGGGTGCCCACCGCCACCACCAGCCTGCGCGGCCTCGCCAACGTGGTCGTCACCGTGCGGACGCTGGCCGGCGACCTGCACTCCGGCATGTTCGGCGGGCCCGCCCCGGACGCGCTCGCCGCGCTGATCCGCATCCTCGACTCGCTGCGCGACACCTACGGCGGCACCCGGATCGAGGGCCTGGACGGCAACGGGACCTGGCCGGGCGTCGGCTACGACGAGCAGCAGTTCCGCCGCGACGCCGGGGTGCTGGAGGGTGTCGCGCTGACCGGCTCCGGCACGGTCGCCGACCGGCTGTGGGCCCGGCCCGCGGTCACCGTCCTCGGCATCGACTGCCCGCCGGTGGTCGGCTCGGCCGCCGCGGTGCCCGCCACCGCCCGCGCCCGGGTGAGCCTGCGGGTGCCGCCCGGCACCGACCCGCAGGCGGCCCGCGACGCGCTCGCCGCCCACCTCACCGACGCCGCGCCCTGGGGCGCCGCGGTCGAGGTCGGGACCGAGGGCACCGGCTCGCCGTTCCGCGCCGCCACGAACGGCCGGGCGTACGCGGCACTCGACCGGGCGATGCGGCGGGCCTACGGCAAGCCGATCTCCTTCCTCGGCCAGGGCGGCTCCGTCCCGCTGTGCAACGTGCTCGCCGACACCTACCGGGAGGCGGAGATCGTCCTGATGGGCGTCGAGGAGCCGCGCTGCCTCATCCATGCGCCGAACGAGAGCGTCGATCCGTCCGAGATCGAGCGCATGGCCCTTGTCGAGGCCCTGTTCCTGCGGTACTACGCAGACCGTTCCTGACCGACCCTCCGGAGAGGCCACCGCCATGCCCGCACCGTTCACCACCGAGGACTTCACCCGCCGGATGGCGCTGGCGGTCGAGACCGCCGCCCTGGCCGGACTCTCCGGACTGGTCGTCACCCCCGGCCCCGACCTCGTCTACCTGACGGGCTACCGGCCGACCGCCCTGACCGAGCGGCTGACCGCACTGCTGCTCACCCCCGACACCGAACCCGTGCTGGTGGTGCCGCGGCTGGAACGGCCGGACGCCGAGGCCGCCCCCGGCGCCGCCGCCGTCCGGTTCACCGACTGGACGGACGGCACCGACCCCTACCGCGAGGCGGTCGCGCCCGTCCTGGACCCGGCCGGGTGCTACGGCATCTCCGACTCGGCCTGGGCGCTGCACCTGCTGGCCCTCCAGGAGGCGCTGCCGGACAGCCGGTACGCCTCGCTGACGCAGGCGCTGCCGATGCTGCGGGCCGTCAAGGACCCGGACGAGCTGGAGCGGCTCGCCGCGGCCGGCGGCGCCGCGGACGCCACCTACCGGCGGATCCTGGAGGTGCCGTTCGCCGGCCGCACCGAGAACGAGGTCGCCGCCGACCTCGCCGCGCTGCTGCTCGAGTACGGGCACAGCCAGGTCGACTTCACCGTCGTCGGCTCCGGCCCGAACGGCGCCAACCCGCACCACGAGGCCGACGACCGGGTGATCCGGGAGGGCGACACCGTCGTCCTCGACTTCGGCGGCCTCAAGGACGGCTACGGCTCCGACACCACCCGCACGGTGCACGTCGGGGAGGACGCGCCGGACGAGGTCACGGAGGTCCACGAGGTGGTGCGGCTCGCCCAGCAGGCTGCCTTCGAGGCCGTCCGGCCGGGTGTGGAGTGCCAGGAGATCGACCGGGTCGCCCGGGCCGTCATCACCGAGGCCGGGTACGGCGAGTACTTCATCCACCGCACCGGCCACGGCATCGGACTCACCACGCACGAGCCGCCGTACATGGTCGAGGGCGAGAAGCAGCAGCTGGTGCCGGGCATGTGCTTCTCCATCGAGCCGGGCATCTACCTCCCCGGCCGGTTCGGCGTCCGCATCGAGGACATCGTCACCGTCACCCCGCACGGCGGCCGCCGCTTCAACAACACCCCGCACGACCTGGGCACCGTCGCCTGACGGCCCGGCTCCGGGACGCCTCACGGGGGCGCGTCCTCGGAGGTCGTCGACGCCCCACAGGGGCGCCCGTACGTCCCCGTGACCTCAGGCCTCAGGCCTGAGCTTGACTCTGTCGGGGATCTTGGTCGCTGCGGTGTCAGCTGACGGCACGCCAGGAACGCAGGCGAGGGATGTTCTGCTGGTCGAGGTAGTCCTGGAAAGCTGTCAGCGGTCGTGGAGGCACGCTCTCGCTGGGAGGCTGCCGGCTGAGGCGTTCGATGTTGACGGCGATCGCGGTGAGGACGTGCTGCAGGTGGGCCTTCGCCTGCCCGCGGTAGCGGCAGCGGCGCATGCCGTGGCCGTGGGCGAACTCGCAGATGGTGCCCTCAATGCCGGAGCGGACCGCGTAGCGCTTGTGCCAGGCCGGATCCTGCGTGAGCGTTCCCGCAGTCGAGCAGCACGTCGGGCCGTGGACCGTAGACGACGTCCTGCCCTGCCCGAGGACACCCACCGCCGGGTCGAACTCCCCGGAGGAGCCCTCCTACTGAGCCCCCCACCCCGATGTTCCCCACCAGCGCGCCGGCGGCCAGTGGCCGGCGCTCCAGGTCGACCCGGCCGACGGCCACGACGAAGACGTCGCCTTCTACTCCGAGCACGAGTGCGACTGCGAGCACTGCTTCCACGGCGGCTGACGACCCGGCACGAGCCTCACCTGGTGATCAACGATCCTCCCGCGTCCGGTTGGCAGCTGGATCGTTGATCGCCCTGTAGACGGTCTATGGCCTGCCGGGTGCGGTCAGCGATCGCTACGCAAGCAACGATCGATAGGAGCAGCGCATGAGCGACACCACCATGGCGGCGGCCTGGTTGCCGCTGTTGGAAGACCTGGGCGAGACGTTCAACGGCTGCCTGGTTAAAGACGTGGTCGACTCGTCCAGCATGCGTCCGGAAGCTACGGCCTGGCTCGCGGCCGAGGCTGTGGCCAGTACCGATCACCTGGCCAAGGCTTTGACCTCCTCCTGGGCCCTCCACACCCCCGAGCAGGTGGGAGCCGTCGCTGCGGCCCTGATCTCTATCGAGCATCACGTCGCTCGGGCGAAGAACCACCTCCTCGACGTGCTCGACGCCATGGAAGACCGCGGTGACATCGCCGAACTGGACCGGGCGTACGACGATCTGGACGCGCCTCCGGCCATCGCCGCAGAGCTGTTCAAGCTGGAGCCGTCCCCGCGGACGGCCGACCTGCTGTTCACCAAGCTGTCCGCGGTACCGATGCAACGCCCGATGCCCGAGACGTTCGCCGAAGCGCTGCACCAGGTCGCCGAGCTGCTTGCCGACCTCGTGGTTCCGGGCAGCGCAATCGAGATCTACGAGGAAGCCGATCATCCTGAGCATCAGGGCTTCCTACAGCTCTGTTACGGCGGCAAGCTCCGGCGGCTGTGCTTCTACGACGAGGAATGGTTCCTCGACAGCTACCCGGACGAGCCCGTCGTCAACGTCTCGGTAGGGCGCTTTCCTCTGCTCGCTTCACACCCCCTCAAGCTGGCCGAAGCGACCCGCGCCGTTCTGGCAGAACAGGCGCCGTAGGCACCCCGCCTCACAACAACCTCACCTGGCAAGGAGCCGCAGTGCACGCAAACCTGGACATCGGAGGGTGGCCGATCGACAACATCCGGCTGCGCTGCGGGGACTTCAACGAGGACTGGTCCCCGGAGCGTGAGCACCTGCCGGGCTGGGGCGCCCTGATCGAAGTGCCGGCTGTCCTGGAGCTCCTGGACCGCGTGGCGGCCGGCGAACTGAGCGCCACCCGCGCCCGCTGGCTTCTCGCCCGCATCGGCGAGGAGACCATCCGCTATCAGCACCCGCACGGCTGCGGCGTCACCGACTGCACCGGCGGCTGGCGCTGCCGAGGCGAATTCGAAGACCACCGGCAGCGGGAAGTCATGCGCCGCGAGCGTGTCGATGCCGAACTCGCCGTTGAACCTCCGGCCCCCACGGCCGTTCATCCCTGTACGCCTTGCGTCGACTGCTCGGCGTGTTCCTGCTACGACGGCGCGCCCAGCCTGTGCCAGAACTGCAGGCTGATCCGCAGCGCCCGCGCCGGCGCCCGGCGGGACGTGGACCGGTGGAACGCCGACCTCGCCGGCGGCCGCGCCTATGCCCGCACGGAGCGCCGCCTGCACCGTTGGGACTGCCCCACCCTCGGGAACGTCGACGACCGCCTCGCCCAGTTCGAGGCACTCCTTGAGGCCACCGGCGGCCGCGCCAGCTGGGCTGCCCTGCCCGAGCTCCACAGCGCCGACGAACTGCGACGCCGCGGCGTTCAAACCCAGCGCTGCGCGATCTGCGGGCCGGACCCGCTGTAGAAGCACGGGAGCTCCGCGTGCTGCACGTAGGCCACCCGTCAGTGCCTGGCCGGATCAGCGGCCGCTACGACGGTCACCGTCGACCGCTGACCCGGCTGCGTCGGCCGACTTGCGCGCGCAGTCACCCCTTACCTGGCCTACGGCCGGCCTGTTCGTCTCCTGCTGTTGGTGCGGCCGGCTCCGAAGCTGTCGGACTGTACATGACATGTCGTCAACGAACCAGGGCGTTCACTCGATCCGCATAACCGAAATAAATAATTCCGAGGCTGAATTAAAAATGCTCAGGTGAAGCTCAAATCTTCGATCGATCGTTTGAGTTGATCTTAAATTCCAGACATTGTTTGACCGTGCCCGCACAAGAGTGGGGGCAGGTTAAGAACGATGGAGGACAACGCATGCGGAATGCAATTCGCCGGATAGTCGGCGTCTCGGCCGGCGTGGCGGCTCTCGCGGCCCTGGGTGCGCCGGCCGCACTGGCGGCGCAGCCCGCCTCCGGTGACCACGCCGCCCCGGCGAGCGCCGCACATTCCGCAGCCCACCGGCTCACGGTGGACCGGCGGATCCCGGCGGTGGTCCCGCCCAAGGGCGGCGCGGCCCAGGCGGCGCCCTCGGTCATGGCCGACGACCCCTACACGGTTGCCAAGAACCCCAGCTACCAGGGCGAGACCTGCGGCACGAACACCATCGACCAGGCCACCGGCTGGGGCCCCATGACGCTGACCCTCACTCAGAGCCGCGCCATCGCCACCACCTGGAACGCCAGCCTGTCGATCTCGCCGTGGAAGGTCGGCGCCACCGTCGGCTTCAGCGTCACCGACACCGTCACCAAGACGGAGGCCGGCGCCTACACCGTCCCCGCGGGCAAGTACGGTTACATCAAGGCATTCCCGCTCTACGACTACTACACCTTCGAGGTGTGGAACACCCAGGTCAACAAGCAGGTCGGCTGGGGCGAGGTCAGGCACCCGGCCGGCTTCTGCTACGACCACTCCGCCTAGGAGCCAGACCAGAGTATGCGCAACCGATCGAAGACATCAGCGGGTGCGGCGGCCGTTCTGGCCGCCGCGCTTGCGGCCTGCACTCCCGCAAGCCCTCCGCCTCCTGACGCTCCGAAGGGTGCGTGGGCCCTCGAGCAACTTGCCCCCGCGCCTGTCGCCCCGGAGGTCCAGGCGGCTGTCGACGCGCCACCTGCCACTGGACACGCCAAGATCATCGGCCTCGCCGGCCTGCCCAACGCCCGCATCGTCCTCGCAGTCCGGGCCGGCCGCTGCGAAGCCCTGCTGCTGCCGACCACGGCCCCCGCAGACGCCACCGCACCGACCGGCCTCGGCGCCCCCCGGCCAACCGGAGAAATATCCCTGCCGGCCGACCGGAAAGAATTCCCCGCAAAAATAATCGACAGCCCCTACAGCCGGGCTTCCGGAATCGCCACCCCCTATTTCGACTACTTGTCGCTCGGCTGCTCCGAGAACGCCATGGGCGTCAGAGTGGAAGGCATCCAGACTACGACTGCCGCATCCACCGTCGGAGACTCCGTCCAGACCTGGCGCGACGGGCAGTACCTCTACGTCACGGCCGGACGGGCGACCAGACCGTCCCCGTGAGGCAGCGGGCCAGGGTGTGTCCGCAATACCCGGACTGCAGTCCCGGCCGGTGGCCCCCGCCCTACACGCTGGGAGCAGGGACCGAGCTGCGCGCGGGGCCGCCGCCAGCACGCGCACCGAGACGACCATGCCTGTACTTCAACTCGGGCGGCGGGCCTGGCTTCGCGGCCCTGGCGGCGGCCCGGTGCCGCGGGTCTGCCGGAGTCCGCTTCCCGTCCGATGCCTGTGCCGGGCAGGTCGGCGCTTGTCCCGGAACCGTTCGCGCCGCGGGTCATCCCGGCTGGACTGCGGGGTACTCGGGAGAGGCGCTATGGCCGTACAGGCCGGGAACGGGTCCCGAACGTGATGCTTCTCCGGGCCGCCACCGCGGTCGTCGGCATGGCCCGGGGATCGAACGGGTATGTCAAAGGTCGGACCCGGCCGGCACTCCCCCACGGAACACGCAGCCGGGCCCAGGCGAGGGACCAGGGCCCCCCCCCCCCACGGAGGCAGAGGCGGCCTTCGTCTTGCCCATCACCGCTACGCAAGGCACATGACAAGCCTACCCAGCGCTACCGTCTCGCCGGCCGGGGCGTTCAGCGTCACACCTCATGCCGTGTTCCGGCCCAAGCAGGCCGGTCGGCCCGGTGAGGGCATCCGGCCGCGGCCGGCGCCCGGTGTGAGTGCAACGCCACACGGGCCGCAGGTGCCAGGAGCAGCCCGCCCGGCCAGGGTGTCGAGGCACGCCTGTGGAGCCTCCGCCCGGGCCCTGGAGCGTAGGGCAGTGCGAGGCCGGGGTGTGGAACTCACCAAATCCCTCGGGGCTCGGCTGGTCCCTCCGACTCCCCATGACCCGCCGCGCCGCCGCCGCTCACCTGGGTTCGGGGGCGCCCGGGTGTAGAAGTGAACGCGACCTGTTCCGCGCTGACGCCCGACTGGAGTTCCCGCATGAAGGCTCTCGTAGCCCGCGAGTACACGACACTTGACGGGGTCATCGTCACCGACCTCCCGAAGCCCGTCGCCGGTCCCGGTGAGGTGCTGCTCAAGGTGGAAGCCGCCGCCCTCAATCCGCTGGACCTTGCGTTGATCACGGGTGCGATGAAGGACTTCTTCCCCGTCGAGCACCCCCTCGTCGTAGGGATGGACGCTGCGGGCACCGTCGCCGAAATCGGTCAGGGGGTGACGGCCTACGCGCCGGGGGACCCGGTGCTCGCCTTCACCGGTCAGGCCGGGGCTGTCGCCGAGTACACCGTGGTCGCGGTGGGTCCGCACCTCGCCAAGCGGCCCGCCGGCCTTGCCGCACAGCGCGCCGCGGCCATCCCCGAGTCCGGGATGACGGCCACGTGCCTGCTGCGGGCGGTCGGCCTCACAGCGGGCGAGAGCGTGCTGGTGGTCGGTGCGACGGGAGGTATCGGCCTGTACGCGGTACAGCTCGCCGCCTCGCTCGGCGCCAAGGTGATCGCCACAGCGATCCCCGAGGACGCGGACTACGTGCGCGGGCTCGGCGCACACGGCACCGTCGACTACAAGACGGGCGATGTGGCGGAGCAGACGCTACGCCAGGTTCCGGACGGTGTGGACGTGGTGGTCGACCTGATCAATCGCGGTGACGCACTGTCCAGCACGGCCCGGGCGGTCCGCGACGGGGGCCGGCTGGTCTCCCCCCTCTTCGGGCCGCAGGACCTGGGCCGGGGAGTCACCGGCGTCTACATCGGCAGCTTCACCGCCGAGCCCGGCGACCTGGAGAACCTAGCCGCCCGCGCGGCCGACGGGCGGCTGCGGGTGGAGACCGGCGCCACCTACCCGTTCGCCGACGCCCCGCAGGCGGTGTCCGACTTCGCAGGCAAGCATATCCGGGGCAAGGTCGTCATTACCGTCCCGTAACGACGCTTTACTGGTGGGCGCGCGTATTCAACTGTCGCGGGTTCCCCGAGGAACTCGGCTCAATGGTGACTGGTTGTGATCGCCAGCGGAATATCGGGGGGGCCGGGCAGGCGGGCCTCGTCGGCATTGAGCTGGAGGGTGCCACCCTTGAGCCGGTGCGCGCCCGGGATCACCGGGCACCGCGAGAACGTGGGAGATCGAGCCGGGGAGCTGGATCTTCCCAAGGGCAGGGTTGGCTCCGCCTGCCTCAAGTAGTGTGACTTCGCATGATCGAATCCGAGATTGAGATCAGCGAAGATCTGGTCCGTGATCTGCTGCGGGATCAGGATCCGGACCTGGCCGAGCTGCCCATCCGTGAGGTGGCGGGCGGTTGGGGCAACCAGATGTGGCGCCTCGGGGACGAGTTAGCCGTCCGGATGCAGCGGATGGACACCTGCCCCGATTTTCAGCTCAAGGAGCGGCGCTGGCTGCCGGTGCTGGCCTCGCGGCTGCCGCTTCCGATCCCGACTCCGGTGCGGAGCGGTGCACCGTCCGAGCGCTTCCCCAAGATCTGGACCGTCATGACATGGGTGGAAGGCACACCGCTGGACCACGGCTCGATCACCTGCGGGGACCACGCGGCCGACATGCTGGCGGCCTTCCTCAAGGCGCTGCATGTGGAGGCGCCCGCCGACGCGCCGGACGCCTCGGACCGCGGCGGCCATCCCAAGGAGTACACGGACGGCTTCGAGCACTTCCTGCGGGCCATGGACCTGGGCGGCTTCGCCGAGGACGACATCCGGGCTGTGTGGGAGGACGCGGTTGCGGCTCCCGAGTGGGAGGGCCCGCGGGTGTGGGCGCACGGTGACCTGCATCCCGCGAACGTCGTCGTCGCGGACGGCACACTGGCGGGCGTCGTCGACTTCGGCGCGCTCTTCGCCGGCGACCCGGCGTGGGACCTCGCGGCCGCCTGGGTGCTGCTCCCCGCAGGCTGCGCCGCACGGTTCTTCAACAGCTACGCACAGGCGGATGAGGGGGCGATCCGACGGGCGCGCGGGCTGGCCGCGATGAAGAGCCTCTTCCTGATGCTGATGGGCCAGAACGGGGACCGCGGCCTGCCCGGCGGCAAGCCGAACTGGGGGCCTGCAGGCCGGTCGGCACTTGATCGTGTCTTGAAGGGCCTTTGATCGGGAACGGTACTGGTGAGCTCGCGTTTTCAACGAGGAACCCAGCCCAATGGCGACCGGTTGTGGTCGCCAGCGGCGTACCGGCTCCAGGTCCCGCCGGTCTCCCTGAGGAGGCGACTGGTGGTCTTGTCGTGGTAGCCGAGGGCGTCCGCAACGACGGGGGCGGGCAGTTCGAGGAGTTGCTGTCGGATGGCGGCGCCGCGGGCGGCCGCGGGCGCGATGCCGATCTCGCCCAGGAGTGCGGAGAGGTGGTCGGGGCGGGCTGGCTGGCCGGCTCGGCGGCCGGGGAAGAGCCAGCGGGATGCCTGGTTGGTGGCGGTGTTCATGTTGCCGCGGTCCGCGATGTACGCCAGCAGCAGGGCTGCTACCGGTGCGGGGACGGGCGAGGCGGGCTCCCCGAGCCGCAGAAGCGTGGCCTCTCCGCCGTGGAGCACGTCGTCGATTGTCAACTGGACGATCCGGGTGAGGGGTTGGGCGTAGAGGAGGACGATGACCCCGGCGACGCGGAGGCGCATCGGTGCGTCTGTGTCGGTCAGCAGTCGGCCGAGTGCGGCCAGGCGTTCGTCCTCGCTCAGGGCGGGTCGTCGGGAGATCCTCTGTGCGGGGATGGAGAGGGAGCGTGGGCATCGGCGGCTCTGCATGGCCCAGTTGAGGAAGGGCCTCAGGGAGGTGCGGCCGCGTTCGGTGTTCTTGGCGAATCAGGCGTCGATGTCGAGCTGGCCCAGGGACGCGAGGGTGCTGTTCCGGGCGCTGAGCCACTGCAGGAAGGCTGTCGCGCAGGTGATCTGCTCGGCTGCGAAGCCGCGGATGCTCGGTGTGATCCGACTGCGATCGGCTCGTTCCCGCAGGTGGGGAAGGACGCGCCAGGTCGCGAAGAGCTTGATCGTCTTCAGGTGTTCGGGTTCTGCGATGCCGGCCAGGTGGCCGGGCAGCCATCGTTGGAAGGAGCAGATGTACTTGTCGGCGGCGGGTAGGACTCCGCTGGCCATCAGGAGTTCTTCCAGATGGGCCGCTGCCCGCCAGGGCTGTAGTTCGTGGAAGGCGTCGTGGGTCAGGGGCACCTGTCCGAGGCCGAGCCGCCGCAGCATCTGGGAGGCGTTTCCGGGATGGCCGCGGCGCATCGCCAGTCAGGACAGGCCGCTCCTGGGCTCGTCCATCGCCACCAGCAGGTTGAACAAGGGTGTCAGCGCGGGCCGGACGCGGCTGGTGCCGTCGTCCAGGAGGGCGGTCAGCCGGTCGGTGAGCGTGCAGCGTTCGCAGAGCCGTCCGCCCAGGAGTTTGCCCTCGAAGCCGCAGCGCGAGCAGTCGAAGGTCTGGGAGAAGCCGGCGCAGGTCGTACAGATCGCGGAGCCGTCGACGGGGTGGCGCCCGGGAGTGACGGCCCGTCGGCTGTTCAGCCACTGGAGACCCTGAACTCGGCGGAACCCCCTGTAGCAGCGCTGAGGTCAGGCGGTGCGGTGTCCGCGCCTCGTCGGGGCGAGCTGGGAGATCCGCTGGTAGGAGACGCCGAGGACGGCGCCGGCGTCGCGCACCGACAGGCCGGCCTCGGTCAGGGCCTGCGCGGCGGCAGCCTGAGCGTCCCGCTCGGCGTCCTCGGCCTTCTCCCGGTCGGAGCGGCGGGAGCGGAAGTCGTCCAGGGCGGTCACCGCGGCATCGGGCAGGGCCGGCCGCAGGTCGACGACGACCTGGTCCTCGGGCACGTCGAGGACCAGAGCGACGGCCTCGCGGGCCATCTCCGCGGCCTCCTTCAGGTTGCGGCCCTGGGTGATGGCGCCGGGTACATCGGGGACGGTGACGGCCCACCAGCGGCCGGAGCGTTCGGCGACCGCGGTGAAGGTGCGGGGCTGCTCGGTCATGCCTTGTTCGCCTCCTTGAGGATGCTCCGGGCGGTGAGCTCGTTGACGTCGGGGTGGCGGGGCACGGTCAGCCGGACGGTGCCGAGCTCATACAGGTCGTGGTTGGCGCCGTGGCGGACGAGCTCCAGGTCGAGGCCTTTCGCCCTGGCGATCTTCCGCAGCTCCTGCAGGAACGTCCCATGCTTCACAGCATAGTCTAATGCAGATAGACGCAGAGTGTCTAATCTGGATAGACGGAGTTACTGTGGCGTCGGCCCGTGGCCGCCTCAGAGGGCGTTTGGCGAGAGTAGTTTGCCCTTTATGTCCTAGTAGGTTCCTCGCCAGGTTGGTGTGGTTTCGTCCGTTATGCGCTTGGCGAGGTTGTCGATCGAGGCGATGTGGATCATGGCTTCGGAGCTGGCCGGCAGGGTCTCGTAGTCGCGGGTAAGACGGCGGCGCTGCATGATCCACCCCAGGCTTCGTTCGACCACCCACCGCCTTTTCACCACGTGGAATCCGGGGATGTCGGACTTGCGATGGACGACTTCGACGTCGATGCCCAGGGTTGCGCCGTGCTCGATCACGGCGTTCTTGAAGCCGGTGTCAACCCAGCTCTTGGAGATGCTCGGGTAGGTCTTCTTGGCCTGGCTGAGGAGGCGTATTCCCAGGGCATTCTCGGACATGCTCGCGGCGGCGACGGTAACGGCGAGGATGAGTCCGATGGTGTCGGTGAGGATGCCTCGCTTGCGGCCGATGATTTTCTTCGCGGCGTCGGTTCCTTGGCTGGTCAGGGGAACATTGGTGGAGGTCTTCACGCTCTGGGTGTCGATCACCGAGGCGGTCGGCTCGGGCTTGCGCCCTTCCTTTACCCGGGCCAATCCGGTGAGGCCGTAGTTGAGTTGGGCGAAGATGCCCTCGTCGCGCCAGGCGGCGTAGTAGGCGTAGACGGTGCCGTGGCTCGGGAAGTCGTGCGGGAGGTACTTCCAGGGGATTCCGGTCCGATTGATGTAGAGGATGGCGTTGAAGACGTCGCGAAGTTCGACCTTTGGCGGCTGGCCGGTCGGCCGGCGGTCGAGCCTGGCTTTTCTCCATGTCGTCAGAATCGGCTCGATAAGCGCCCATCGGGCGTCGGAGAGGTCGCTCGGGTATGGCTTGCGCTCGGTCATGACACAGCGTCAGCACAGATGGGGCGGAGGATCCCGTTCCACTGTCGGATCGGCGTTTCTATGACTTCTTCAAACCAGACGGACTTCGGGGCATAGATACAGACGAGACGGGCTGCTGCTCTACCGGCAGACAGTGAACCGCCCCGGGTTCGATAGAGATCTCAGGTTGTGGTGGTGACCTGCGGTCTTGCTGCTGTGAGGTAGTAGGTGTTCTCGTATTCGACGGGCGGGACGTGGCCTATCTCACCGTGGAGTCTGCGGTGGTTGTACCAGTCGACCCACTCGGCGGTAGCGAGCTCGACTTGGGAGAGCGTTCGCCAAGGCCGCCGGGGCTTGATCAGTTCCGTCTTGAACAGGCCGATCGCGGATTCCATCAGCGCATTGTCGTAGGCGTCGCCGACGGATCCGATGGATGCCGCGATGCCGGCGGCGTCGAGGTGCTCGGCCAGGCGGAATGAGGTGTACTGCTTGGGTTCAAGGAGTCGTCGCAACACCGCTTGCCTGGAGCGAGAGTAGTTCATCATCCAGGGCTTCCGTCGGGGTTCGCCAGGCGAGTGTTTTGCGGGGCCTGGTGTTGAGTGTTCGGGCGACGGCTTCGAGCTCCTTCGAACCCCATCGCGACAGGTCGGTGCCCTTCGGGAAGAACTGGCGAAGCAGCCCGTTCGTGTTCTCGTTCGTGCCCCGTTGCCAGGGGCTGTGGGGATCGGCGAAGTAGACGGCCATGCCGGTGTCGGATTTCAACTGGGCATGCTGGGCCAGCTCCTTGCCGCGGTCCCAGGTCAGCGTTCGACGCAGTTGCCCGGGGAGCTCGGCCATCCGTGACGTGAGGGCCTTCCTCATCGCCTCGGCGCCGTAACCGCCCAGCGCGGGACCGTTCTTGGTCCGCGGCTCAAGCCCGTAGCCCTCCATCCGCGGCAGGTGGACCAGGACCGTGAACCTGGTCGTGCGTTCCACGAGCGTGCCGATCGCGGACCGGTTCGTCCCGATGATGAGATCACCCTCCCAGTGACCCGCAACGGTCCGGGTCTCGGCCTCGGCCGGCCGCTCGCTGATCATCACCTCGGGCGTGACATGGCCGCTGGGGCGGCGGCGCGACCGTGCGCGCGGCACGCGCAGCGCTCGCCCGGTCCGCAGGCACGCGACATACTCGCGCTCCAGCGCGCCGCGGCCCCGGATGTAGAGGGCCTGGTAGATCGCCTCGTGCGAGATCCGCATCGACTCGTCGTCGGGATGATCCAGCGGCAGCCGGTTGGCTATCTGCTCCGGGCTCCACGCCGTCGCCCAACGCCGGTCCTGGCGGTGGGGCTTGTTCCGTCCCTTCCACTCCACCACCGGACCGTTGACCGGTGTGCCGTCGGGGGCCTGGACCCGTCCGGCCAGGTGCTCTTGCACGTACTCACGCAGCCGCTCGTCGGCGGCCAGCTTCGACGTCTTGGGACGCCGTGCCGCCAACTCGGCTTTCCACTGGGCGATCGAGGCCCGGTAGTCGAGTTGCGCGCCCCGCGTGGCAGCGTTGCGACGGAGCTCCCGCGAAATCGTCGACGGTGACCGGCCGAGTTGCCGGGCGATCTCCCTGACGCCGGCCTTCTGGGCCTTCAGCAGGGCGATCTCCTCGCGCTCGGTGAAGGACAAGTAGCGGCCCGAAGGTGGACTGAGCTCGATCGACGGCATGCCACCACGATCCCGGAACCACCGCGAACCGACCGGACCGGACACCCCACACGCGACCGCGGCGTCCTCGCTCGTCAGCCCCTCGGCGATCTTCGTCCAGAACGCACGCTCCACATCCCGCCGAATCGGCGGCCTGCCCGGCGACCGCATCGCCGGCCGCCCCGTCACCTTCGTCACCCAACCCGCAGGCCGACCCATCCCACACCTCCATGATCAACGAGGTGTTGCGACGATCAGTTGAATCCGCCCTGACTGCCCGCGTCGCTGTGATGTATCAACTCGCCTGGCAGGGGCGGGCGTCCGTCACGGTCGCGTTGCCACAGGGCCATCTCCAGGGCATCGAGCACGAGGCGGGTCTCCTTCGTGGTCGCGGCGGACCAGCCGACGATGCGGCGGGAGAAGGTGTCCACGACGAACGCGACGTAGACGACGCCGGCGAACGTGGCCACGTGGGTGAAGTCCGCGACCCAGCAACGATTCGGCGCCGATGCGACGAAGTCGCGGTCGACCAGGTCGGGTGCCCTCGCCGCGGACGGGTCGGGGACCGTGGTGACGACGCGCTTGCCGCGAACGGCTCCGGTGATGCCCAGATCGCGCATCAGCCGCTCGACGGTGCACCGGGCCACCGCGTGACCCAGGCGGTTCAGCTCGCGCCAGATCTTCCGAGCGCCGTAGACCCGGAAATTGTCCTCATAGGCCTTGCCGATCAGTTCCCTCAGTTCCATGTCGCGGAGCGAACGAGCTGACACAGCATGGTTGTTGAATGCGTAGTAGGTGGAGGGGGCGATGCTGCAGCCGTGCTCGGAGAGCACGCGGCAGATCGGCTCGACACCGCCGAGGCGGCCCCGGTGCTCGTCGATGAACGCTACGAGCGCAGATGTGGCCGGTCGAGCTCGGCCGCGAAGAAACTTGCCGCGGCCTTGAGGATCTCGTTCGCCCGCTTCAGCTCGGCGATCTCCTTCTTCATCGCTTTGATCTGCGCGGACTCCTCCGTCGTCGTCCCAGGCCGCTGCCCGGAGTCGACCTGATCCCGCCGGACCCAGTTGCGCAGCGTTTCGGCCGAGCCGATACCGAGCTTCTCCGCGACGGCCCTCAGCGCGGCCGACTCGTTCGGGTAGTCACCGAGGACCTCGGCGACCATGCGCACCGCACGACGGCGCAGCTCAGGCGGGTAGGAGGAGGGACGTGCCATGACTCGAATCCTTACATGAAATCGAGTCTCCATCGAACCCGGGGCGGTTCACGATAAGTCACCACCGATTACGGGCCAGAGCCGTTCAATGGACAGACCCCCACCCGCACAGACACCGGGTCTGTAAAAAGAACGGGTCTGTTCCGTAGTCGGTGGTGACGGTGAGTACTCCTCTGTGATCATTGAGCGTGCATGATGCGAACACGCTGGTGGGAATGGTGTTTTCGGGGTTGTCGGCGTTGGTCATCGACAATGTGGCGGACGGTGGCGAGACAGTTCGGGTTTCGGCTCGGACCCGGGATGTTCCCGTGCCCTGTCCGGTGTGCGGGGTGGTGACGGAAAGGGTCCACGGGTATCACGACCGGACGCTGCGGGATGTACCGGTCGACGGCCGGCAGGTCGTGCTCCGGGCGCGTATACGACGGCTGGTCTGTCCGGTCCTGGGCTGCAGGCGGCAGACCTTCCGAGAGCAGGTACCCGGGCTCCTGGAACGCCATCGGCGCCGCACCACACGTCTGACCGGCCAGCTCTCCGAGGTCGTCAAGGAGTTGTGCGGCCGGGCGTCCGCCCGGCTCGCCCGGTCGCTGGCCGTGCCCTTCTCGTACGCCACCGCCCTGCGGCTGCTGCGGCGCGTGCCCGTGCCCGTGGTGCAGATCCCGCGGGTGATCGGGGTCGACGACTTCGCCCTGCGGCGTCGGCACAGCTACGCCACGATCATCATCGATGCCCAGACCGGCCAGCGGGTCGAGGTACTGCCCGGCCGCGAGGCCGCCACTTTGGAAGCCTGGCTGCGCGAGCATCCGGGCATCGAGGCCGTATGCCGGGACGGATCGGCCACCTACGCCGAGGCGAGTCACCTCCATGTCTGACGCTACCCGGCTACCGTGAGTATCCGCGAGACGACTGCGCGTGGCACCCCGACGGGGCCGGACGGGTGATCCGCCGGCGTCAGCGGTAGACCCGCACGTAGTCGACGGCGAAGGTGATTGGCCCGCTGCCCGAGGGCGCCGGGTGGTACTGGCCCGCGCACAGCGACAGGTTCAGGATCAGGTACGCCGACCAGCCGGTGCCGACTCCGGTGCCGTCCGAGAAGATCTTGACGCCGTTGACGTACCAGTCGACCGAGTTCGCGCCGAACAGCGTGCCGACGGTGACCCACTGGTCCGGGCCGACGGCGTTCGCGTCGGTGTAGTACGTCGAGGCCGGCCTGATGTGGTTGGTCAGTTCGAGCAGGTGCGGATTGTCGGGGTGGTACTCGAAGGAGTCGATCTCGTTGGCGCCGTCCTTCCAGGTCCACAGCGCCGGCCAGGCGCCGGTGCCGCTGGGCAGCTT
>NZ_JBFBJY010000095.1:0-26272 GCF_040702125.1 Kitasatospora sp. NPDC085895
ACGACGTCGAGCTGGCCGCGTGAACGTCACCGAACTCCTGCAGCTGTTGCAGGCCGAACACGACGAGACCGCCGCACGAGCCCACAGCCTGCGCGGGCAGATCAAGCAACTCACCAGTGCCCTGATCGAAGTCGAGGCCCGCCTTGCCGAGATCGTCACCACCGGCAAGGTCATCGACAGCCTTGCCCTGCCCGACCGCGCAACATCTCCCGAGGACTCCACCACCACCTACCAGCGCATCGTGACCGCCTTCAACGAGCACCCCCGGCGGGTCTTCCGGGTTCGTGACCTGCATGAACTCCTCGGGCTGCCCACCGACGAGCCCTCGATCAACGTCACCCGCTCCCGCCTGGGACGACTCGTCCGCCAGGGAGTCCTCGAGCAACCCGGACGCGGCCGCTACCAGAAACGGACTTAACGCCCTCTGAGGACGAGATCGACGCGCTCATGGACGACGTGCGAGACCATGCCCGACGCGTCGAAACCAGTGACACCCCGAACACCGACGACGAGTTGCGGCATGACGACTGGCTGAGGCTGTCACGGCTGTGTGATCTGCTCGCCCTTGCCCGCACGGTCCGGGACCGGCTCTACCGGCAGTCCTGCCGTCCGCCAACGAGATCAGGATCAAGGTCGAGGCCGCCGAACGCATCGTGGCCCGCGCGGAGAAGCGGCTGGCCGCGGAGACCGCGGCCCATCAAGAGAAACTGAGGAACCACCAGGCTCGGGCCGAGGCCGACCGGGCAGCAGGCCGCCGCGGTGCCAGCGGTCGGCCACCCGTCCCTATGGAGCACAAGACAGTCCTGGTCAGGCAGCAGGCCGGCTGGCGAAGGCGATCGTCCATTTGGAGCGGGCACGCAGCCCCGAACCGGTGCCCTCCCCGACTGCTGTCGCCCGCCTGAGCGATCCGGACCCGCGGCTACAGCTCGGCAAACGCGGCGGCTACCTGCAGGGATACAACCTGCAAATCGTCTGCGTGCGCCGCCAGATCTTGCTGGTCGTCGACCTGCACGACAACCCGTCGGACCGCACCGCCCTGGCCCCCATGGTCAAGAAGACCCAGGAGAACCAGCGCGCCGCCGGCCTGGCGGGTGATCTGCGGCGTCGGCATCGGCATCGGCTTCGACACCGCGCCGTCCTGCAGTCGACCCGCGGTGGCGTCAGTTTGGCTCTTGGCACGGTGCGGCCACCACCTGGGTGGTCTGCGGCCGCACCAGTGGCTGTACCGGCACCACCGGTGACCGGGCCGAGGCGGGTTCGCGCAGGTGGATGACCAACTCCCTTACCTGGCTCGGCTCCAGCTCGACCTCGCTGGCCAGCACCGGGTGGCTGCGTTCGGTCTCGAGCGACATGGGCAGCGGTCGTCCGTCTAGCTCGGCACCCCTGAACTGCGCTCCCACGGTGGCGTAGAGCGAGACCCAGATCCGTGTGGAACCGGGCGCATGCGGGTGCGTGCGGTCGTCGGAGCGGAGCCTGACGTACTCCGGCAGGCCTGAGACCGGGGCGTTGTTGGCAAGCCGGACGCGAATGAGGCTCTCGCGCATCCCGGCGACGCAGGGCGCCAGTTCATAGCGCAGTGACCGGTCCAGATAGTAGTCCAGCTTGTTCCCGGCGGAGTTGTTGACCACCAGGGCCGCATACGGGCCGTTCTGCTGCGGCACGCTGCCGGCCAGTTCGGTGTTCTCGAGAGCCTCCTGCGTGTGCGGGTCAGTGCTCCAAACCTGCAGTCGGCCGTCGCCGGCGAGCTGGTGCAGGGCTCGTAACAGTGCGACCGGGTCGTGCCGGCCGTGCAGCAGGGCCTCAGTGACCGACTGGGCGACCTGGATGAGGAAGCCCTTACGGGCCGATTTGTCGGTGTAGCGGGTGTAGGCGGTGCTCTCGGTGAGCGCGACCGCGTTGGCGGCGGTCAGCTGTTCTCCGCCCGGCAGCCACACCGGACCGGTGGCTTTCAGCAGTCGAGCCAGCCCCACCGGGTCGGTGGCGATCGCCCCGTCCAGCTGCTGACCGGTCTTCTGGCGCCAGAAACCTGTCCAGATCTGCGCCGCGTACGGAAAGTGCGCGGAGAGGTTTGAGTTGGCCATCAGCCGGGTGCTGTCACCGCCCGCGTACCTGCTCTCGAAGTCCGGGCCGAGATCGGCGACTGGTTCGGGAGTGGAGGTCAACGCGTCGTCGGAGGACAGATCGTGAACGGTGATCCGCCCGTGGTCGGCGGTGAGGATGCCGAAGACGCCGACGAGACCGCCGGTGCCGCGGGCCTCGGCGTTGGTCTGGAAGGCGAAGAAGTATGAACGCGGGCCCGATTCGCCCAGCACGGGGGGGAGCATCCGCACCGCCGTGCGTGCGCTCTCGGCCGACCGTGCCAGGCGCGCCGCCTGCACGGTCAGCCCGGCACGCGCGGCGTCGAGGCGGCCGATACCGGTGGCGTCCGGCAGCGCGGTCAGGTTGTGCCCGATGCGTTGGAGGCTCGTCTCGATGCGGGCCAGCACCGGGTCGGCCGCCGCCAGCCGCTCGAGTTCCACGCCGCCGTCCTGGCGCATGATCCGGGCCGGGTCGGCCACCTCGCGAAGCCGCACCGCGTCCGGTAGCACCTGCGTGGCCGCCTCGTCGGCGGCCACGCTGATACCGTGCACGGTACGGAAGGGGCGGCCGGCCAGCGGGAGTTCGCCGAGCGCCGTCCACCAATGCGCGGAGGTCGCCCGGCGGGCGGCGCCGGTGTGCTCCCTGAGTGAGGCCAGCTCGTGCTCGGAGGGCGTCTCGCCTCGTTCGAACGTGACGGCAAGCCGGGCAACGTCCTGCTGGGCTGCGGAGAGGTGCGCGTGCACCGCCCGTGCCTGGAGCAGCACACCGCCGCTCAGTGCCGCCAGGGGCAGGAGGATCGCGGCGGCGCCGAGAAGGATTCGGCGGCCGGGCCTGCGACGCTTCGTCGGCCCGGCCGCCTGTTCGGGCTCATCAGCCCGGTGAGTGAGGAGCTCAGCTCGCACGTGCCCGCCGACGACGGCTGCGGACCAGGAGCAGGGTCAGGCTTCCGAAGCTCAGCAGAAGCCCGGCAGCGGTCACGGTGAAGGTCATGCCGGAGAGCCCCGTCCCGGCCAGCCCGCCGGTCTCATGGCCGCCGGTCCCCGGCGGGGAGGGCGGTGCTCCGT
This sequence comes from Kitasatospora sp. NPDC085895, assembly GCF_040702125.1. Classification (NCBI taxonomy): domain Bacteria; kingdom Bacillati; phylum Actinomycetota; class Actinomycetes; order Kitasatosporales; family Streptomycetaceae; genus Kitasatospora; species Kitasatospora sp. NPDC085895. The sequence goes on from NZ_JBFBJY010000095.1 coordinate 3,144, forward strand.
GCCCGTCTTCGTAGACCTCGATGCCCACTTTCTGGACACGTTCGGTCCCATCTGGGTTCTCACCGGTCAACCGGATGGTGTGCGGGCCCTCTTCGATCACCTTGGGGAGGGTCACCTCCGCCACCACGTCGCCATTGCTGTCCGCGCGCACGGTCGTCAGATGGACGACCGAGCTCAGGACGTCGATGGACACCGGCGATTGGGGGGCGAAGCCGCAGCCGAAGACGGTCAGCGATCCTCCCTCGGGCACGAGCGCGGTGCTCACCCTTGCCGTGCACGAGGACGGCGGATAGGCGATGCCCGGCGGGCGGTGGGCCTGGGCCGACGGCGCTGCGCCCACCGCCGCGGCCAGGGCCGAGATGAGGAACACGATGAGGATTCCGAAGGAGTCACGATCCCACCGAAGGGATGTTCGGAAACCGGTGGAGTGTCTGTCTTCTGCTACGACAGATCTGCTGTTCATTGAAGGATTCCTTCCGTGTGCTCGGCCGTACGGCCGGCGATGCATCCAGAGAATGCGCATCCCCACGTAAACACGCTGGTCGCGGTGAACCTCAACGGTGACCGGCGGATGGCGGTCGACGTTGACCGGAACGAGCTACTCCGCGGACGGCACGTCAGGGCTTGGGGTACGGCTCGGGGCCCGGGCTTTCCAGCGTCCGCCGCACGACGTCGATCACCCGGTCGAGGTCGGTGTCGGTCAGGCGGGGGTGGACCGGCAGGGACAGCACCTGGCGGGAGATCAGCTGGGCGCGCGGTGTATCGCCGCGCGCGATCCGGGGGTGGTCGCGGTAGCAGTCGTGGTCGAAGGCCAGCCGCGGATAGAACACCCGCGCCTCGACACCGGCCCGGTCCAGCGCCTCGATCACTTCATCACGCCCGGCCCGTGCATCGTCGGTGAGGCGGACGGTGTACTGGTGCCAGACGTGCAGCCGGTCGGCCGGCTGCCGAGGGGTGATCAGCCTGGGGACGCCCTCCAGGCCGGCGGTCAGCCGGGCCGCGTGGGCGGCACGCCTGCGGTTGATCTCGGGCAGGCGGCCGAGCTGGACCGAACCGATCGCGGCCTGCATCTCGGTGAGCCGGTAGTTCGAGCCGGTCATCAGGTGCTCGTAGCGGTTGCGCATGCCGTGGTTGCGGATCAGCCGCAGCCGGTCGGCGATCCGGGCATCGGGGGTGGTGACCACGCCGCCCTCGCCGCAGGTGATGTTCTTGCTGCCGTACATGGAGAAGGTCGCCGTCGAGGCGACTGCGACGGACTGCCCGGCGACCAGGGCGCCGTGTGCCTGCGCGGCGTCCGCGATCACGGTAAGCCCGTGGCGCTCGGCCAGCCTGGTGATTTCCGGCATGTCCGCCGGCAGGCCGTAGAGGTGGACCGGCATGATCGCCCGGGTCCGCGGCGTGATCGCGGCGGCGACGGCCGCCGGATCCAGCAGGAAGTCGTCGTCGATGTCGGCGAATCGCGCGGCGGCGCCCACCTCGAGAAGCGCGTTCAGCGTCGCTCCGAAGGTCAGCGGCGTGGTGATCACCTCGTCGCCGGGCCCGATGCCGTGCGCGCGCAGTGCCGCGACCAGCGCCGTGGTCCCGCTGCTGACCGCGACGGCGTGCGCGGAACCGTGGGCCGCAGCAAAGGCCCGTTCGAATTCCTCCACGCGGGGGCCGCTGGTCAACTGTCCGGACCGGAGCACCGCGAGGACGGCGGCCTCCTCCTCGACACCGAGCTGTGGCTCGCTGATCCGGATCCGGTGCTCCCTTCGACCCGGCGGGCCCGTGGAGACGTCGGCACGGACGGTCTCCGCGGGGCTGCGGTCGGCGCCGGCGGCCGGGGGCACCACCGGTCCCGTCCGCCACTCCCGCGCGGGGGATGCCGGACTGTTCTCGAGCTCTGCGGCTGGCTCGGTGGCCGCTGGGTTCATGGTCGCGGGCCCTTTCCGTCGATCGGGATGATGGTCTGTACCGGCACGGTGGCGGGCTGCGGCGCCGGGCCGAGCAGGGCGGTGACGATCTGGGTCACCACCCTGTCGATGTCCTTGGCGCACGCGATGAGCATGGCCTCGGTGCCGTCCGGATCGGCGATCTCGTCGAGGGCCGGCTCCTGCCAGGGCATCCGGCCGCGGAATCGGGCCGCCGCCGCTACCAGTTCCCGCGCCCGCGCTGCCTGCTCGGCCGCGGACCCGTCGGCGGCTTGTGGTGCGTGCAGGCCAGCGGTCACCGGGGGGTGGCGCACTAGCCGAGCGAACTCGCGGACCAGGAAAGTGCGCCGGGAGGCGGCCGGACACAGAGCGATGACCGCGTCCCGGTGCGCCAGTTCGGCGGTCAGCACCAGGTCGTCGCCAGCCACCATGGCGGCCGTCAACCGGCGGCTGGTGAACCCGGCCGGATCGGCGCCGATCCCGGTCAGGAGCTCCGCGGCCGGCAGATGCATCGGCAGGCCGTCCTGGCCGTGGGTGCCCGCACTGGTCACGGCGAGCCACGACCACCCGGCGGCAGGCGGCATCCTCAGCTCGGTGATCCGTTCGGCCAGGGGGGATCGGCACAGATTCGCGGTGCAGACATAGCGGAGGCGGAAGGTGGTCACTGGGGCCCGGCCGTGGTCAGCGCGCGACCGGCGGAGCCGTGTCCGCGTCCACGGCGCTGCCCGGGAGTTGCCGGCCACCCGCCGGGGCGGCGGCGCCGGTCCTGGTGCGTGCGGCGCGTGCACGGGCCACCCGGGCGCCGTATCCGCGAGGCTTGTCGGCTTGGTAGTAGCGGTAGCCGTACAGCCAGCCGCCGTCGGTGTCCCGTCGCTGAGGCGCCATGCACAGCACCCCGGCGAGCACGGGAGTGCCGGCCGCGGTCAGCGATTCGACGACTCTGCGCAATTGCTCGACGCGGGTCCGGCCGTGCCGGGCGACGACGATCGCGCCGTCGCAGTGCCGGCCCGCCGCGGCAGCGTCGGCGAAGGCCAGCGTCGGCGGCAGGTCGAGCAGCACGACCTCGTAGCGCGATCGCAGCTCCTCGATCAGCCGTTCCATCCGTTGGGAGCCGAGCAGGTCGCCCGGGTTGGGCGGCAGCGTGCCGCTGGTCAGTACGTCCACATCGTCGTCGCCCCAGGTCTGGATGGCATCGTCCAGGGAGGCGCGGCCGAGCAGGATGTCCGTGAGACCGGCCCCGTTCGGCAGTCCGAGGTATCTGCCGACCTGAGGTCTGCGCAGATCGCACTCGACGATGATCGCCTTGGTGCCGGCTGTGCCTAGCGCGGCCGCCAGGTTGCAGACCGTTGTGCTCTTGCCGTCATGCGGCATTGCGCTGGTGAACATGATCACCTTGCGTGGCGCGTCAACCTGGACGAACCCGAAGGCGATCCGGAGCTTGCGGAACGCCTCCATCCTCGAACCGACCAGATCGGCGTCGTACAGCACCGGGGTACCCCGCGCGGCCGGGTCGTACGGAATGGCGCCCAGTACCGGCTTCCCGCCGAGCGCATGGGCGACCTGCTCAGCGGTCTTGAGCGAGGTATCCAGCGTGCGGGCGATGGCGGCCAAGCCGAGCCCCGCCAGCAAGCCGAGGGCCAAGCCGACGGCCAGGTTGCGGACCGGCTTCGGCGACACGGGCTCGGAAGAATAGCTGGGCTGGGCAACCACCCGGATCACCACCGTCGACGCCCCGCCGGTCTCCGGGCGCTCCAGCTGGCTGATCTGCTGCGGGAAGACGACCGCGATCACACGCGCGATCTTCTGCGCCTGCGCTGGCGAGTCGCCGGTCACGGTCGCCCGCAGCAGCACCGTCTGCGGGACCGCCTTCGCAGAGATCCGCGACTGCAACTCGGGCGCATCGAGCTTCAGTTCACCCGTCTTAACCACGGCAGCTGCCAGCATCGGACCGGTCAGCAGGTTGGCATAGGACTCGAGCTTCTGCTGGGACAGGAGGCCCGCCTGGTAGGCCTGCATCACATTGGCCGAGTCGACCTGTGCTGAGACCAGGAAGGTAAGGCTGGAGGAGTACGTGCGGGCCGCCCGCGCTGTCAAGCCCGAACTGACGGCTCCGGCGAGCAAGGTCACGAGGATGATGAGCTTCCAACGATCCCTGATCAATCCGAGGAGACTCCGCAATGCCATACCCGTCTCGCCTTCTTCACCGTGTCTGCAGGTGCGCGGTCAAAAATCTCCGCCAATGATCAACATTACCATCAGTAATCGTTCCACTACCCTGACATAGCCGGCACCGTTCGCGCCAATACCACAGACAGGGCGTTCGAACGGAGAATGAACGATCCGACTTAGAGGTCGAATCTGGCGGCGCCGCACTCTTTCGCGGCGACGTTCGTCAGATCGCACATGCCTGGGTCCTGCACCGCCAACCCGGAGCCGGGAACCGGCGGATCGTGACATTGAACATGGACAGGTAGAACATGCCGATGTTGGCGGCGTTGGCGTTGGTGATGTGCACGCCGTCGGACGCTGCGGTGCCCTTCGACCCGGAGATCATCAAGTCTCGGACGCCGACGAATTCCAGATCCGCGCCGACCAGTCCGTGGGCGCCGGCCCCCGCCTAGTTAATGGCGGTGGATGCCATGCCGTCACCGACCAGGGTGAGGTTCGAGCGGAGCCCTAGAGGAGCTGTGATCTTGTTAGGTTCCCGCGGGTAACCGTACAACGGGGTCGCCGCGGTCCACCGCGGTCTGGATCACGACGGTGTCGTCCGCAACGCCATCGCCCACAGCACCGGAGTCTTTGACGCTGACGCTCGCGGAGTTCACGGCGCCACCGGCGGCTGCGGAGACCAGGCCCCCGCGCCGGTGGTGAGACCTGCCGCCGTCACACTGTCAGCCAGAAAGCTGCGTCTGTTCATCCCGAAGTCTCCTGTCTTCCGCGGTAGGGAACCTGCACGAGTCGGCATACAAGCACGGCGCCGGCCCGGTGCTACTCCTGGGAGCCGGCGGCAATCCCTTCCCAACCGGCCTTCAGATTTGCTCGCTGGGTCGGAGCGCGCTGGCCCACACACAGCCGGCTCGCTCGGCGCCACCGAACCGATTGGTGCCCCCCGCGGCATCGACCCGGAGCCCAGCCGCTGCACGTGGTCCACGGCGAAGGATCCAGTGGGCAATCAAAGCGGATCGACACCGCAATCCGGAAGTGACACGCCATGCACGAACAAACCTGTAAGAGCGGTGATTTGGGAGCGGATCGTCTCGCCCCCCTGCCGACCTGCGGCCAGGACGCGAGGGCGTGCGCCCATAGAGGGTACCGGCCTTCGCCAGCCGATCTCATCCCTTCCGGACACTACCTGACCGAAAGCTTGATTATCCCTACGACCGTGAATTTGTCTTCGCTTGGCGATTTTCCGCTGGGCGCTACACGAATCTCCCCAACGGGCTGGACAAGCGACTCGACCTCTCGTCCTATGGTGCAGATGTGGAAGAACGGAATCTGATCAGAATCTTGCCGCCGGCCATCGGCATCGGATTAGAAGTCATCTCATTTGGTCCCATAGGCTGCTCGCGTGGCGATTGTGGGGCACCTGGTGCCGGACGAGTTGTGGGAGCTGTTTCAGCGGGTAGTACCGGCAGCACCAACCCGGCCGCAGGGCGGCGGCCGACGCCGCCACGGGGACCGTGAGGTGCTGGCCACGATCGTGTTCGTCGCCACCTCCGGATGCACGTGGGCCCAACTGCCGCCGTGTTTCGGTCCGTCCGGGCCGACCGCGCACCGCCGGTTCGCGGAGTGGACCGCCGCGCGGGTGTGGGCGAAGCTCTACCTCCTGGTCTTGGACGAACCCGGCGCCCGGGGCGAGCTCGGCTGGTCGCGGTGCGCGGTCGACTCGGTGAACATGCGCGCCACGAAAAAGGGGAGCTGACGGGTCCGAATCCTGTCGATCGGGGCAAGTTCGGGTCGAAGATCCACTTGCTCACCGAACGCGCTGGTCTACCCATCTCGCTCGCGATCTCCGGGGCCAACCTGCACGACAGCCAGGCCCTGATCCCGCTTGCCGAGGCGATCCCGCCGATCCGCTCCCGCCGCGGCCCGAGGCGGCGCCGGCCTGGCAAGTTCCACGCCGACAAAACCTACGATCACCGCTTCATCCGCTCTTACCTGCGGAGGCGGCAGATCGAACACCACATCGCCCGGCGCGGCGTTGAGTCCTCGGCCCGCCTCGGCCGGCACCGCTGGGTCATCGAGCGGACTGTCGCCTGGCTCGGCGGCTTCCGCAGACTCCACCGCCGTTACGAACGCAAGGCCGACCACTTCGCCGCCTTCGCCACCATCGCCGCAGCGATCATCTGCCACCGAAGAATCACCAAATGAGATGATTTCTTAATCGGGAGCCACGTTGCACGGGGAATGTGCCAGTCACACGGTGGTCCGCCCTGCCGCGGCCGCCGAGCAGACCGACCGCGCCCGGCCACATGCCGAAGCCGCCGGCCGGTCTCACGTTGCCGCTCGCCGTCGCGCGCGGGTGGCGTGGGCCGCCGCCGACGCACTCACCTGGGCGTGCAGTCTGCTGATCGTCGGCCCGAACGGCGAAGGCGGTACCGGCTTGTCAGCCGTCAGCGGCCCTCGAGTCTTCGCCTGCCTCGTCACCTCCGTGGCCGCGGTCCTGGCCGGAGCGGTATGCGGCCTGTACTCCGGGCGGTTTCAGCTGGAGAGCCGCGCGGAGCTAGGCGCCGTGCTGGGCACCGCCGGGCTGACCGCGCTCTGCCTGGAGACCGTCGGCGGCGACCGGCTATCGCTGATGGGCGGAGAGTCAGCCGTGGCGGAGATCGCCGCCATGGTCAGCGCTCTGGGGATGATCACCGCACGGGCTGCGGTCGCCGCCGTCCAGCGCAGGCCGAGACGGCCGGCACCGGCTGCGGTCAAGGTGATCGTGTTCGGCGCAGGCAGTGCGGGCACGCAGCTGGTACACCGGCTGGCCGGCCAGCGCGGCGCGCGGTATCAGCCGGTTGCTCTGCTGGACGACGACCCGGGCAAGCACCGGCTGAGGATCTGCGGTGTCCGGGTGCGAGGTGGCCGGGAGCGGCTCGCCGAGGTCGCGGCCGAGACCGGGGCCCAGATCGTGGTGATCGCGATCGCTGGCGGGCGCGGCGACGGTCGGGTGATCGCGGACCTGGTATCGCTGGCCGAGTCAGCCGAGCTGACGGCCAAGGTCATTCCGCCAGTGCACGAGCTGGTCTCCGGCTCGGCCAAAATCGACGGCGTCCGCGATCCGCGGATCACCCACCTGCTGGGACGCGAGCCGATCCGCCTCGACCTGACGGCGGCTGCCAGCCGTTTCGCCGGGCGGCGAATCCTGGTCACCGGCGCCGGCGGTTCGATCGGCTCCGAACTGTGCCGTCAGCTGCACCGGCTGCACCCCGCGGCGCTGGTGATGCTCGACCGGGACGAATCCGCCCTGCACGCGATCCAGCTCGCGCTGCACGGCCGTGCGCTGCTCGATTCCGACGAGACCGTGCTCGCCGACATCAGAGACGCCGCCCGGATCAGCGAGGTGTTCGCGCAGGCCCGGCCGGAGATCGTGTTCCACGCCGCAGCGGTCAAGCATCTCCCCCTCTTGGAGCGGTACCCGTCGGAGGCACTGAAGACGAATGTGACCGGCACGCTGAACGTGTTGCGAGCGGCGGCCGCCTGCGGTGTGCAGTCCTTCGTGAATATCTCCACTGACAAGGCCGCCGACCCGGTGAGCGTGCTCGGCACGTCGAAGCGGATCACGGAGCGGTTGACCGCGCACATGGCCGATCAGGCTCCAGGAACCTGGGTGTCGGTCAGATTCGGCAACGTGCTGGGCAGCCGTGGCTCCCTGCTCGACTCGCTGTCCGCGCAGATCGCGGCGGGCGGCCCGGTCACCGTGACGCATCCGCAGGTCGCCCGGTACTTCATGACGGCCACCGAGGCCGTTCAGCTCGTCCTGCAGGCAGTGACCGTGGGACACAGCGGCGAGGTGCTGGTCTTGGACATGGGCGAGCAGGTCCGCATCGCCGACCTCGCGCGCCGAATGACGGCCACAGCGTCGCACCGGGTGGAGATCGTGTTCACCGGGCTGCGGCCCGGCGAAAAGCTGGTCGAGGACCTACTGGGCGCCGGGGAGCGCGACCATCGGCCACAGCACCCGCTGGTTAGGCAGGTGCCCGTACCGGCGCTCGAACCCCGTGAGGTGACGGACATCGGTCACCTCACCGATCCCGACGAGGTGCGTGCGGCCCTGGTCCAGCTCACCGCCGCGCCCAGCCCGGCGCCGGTGCCAGTACCAGTGCCGGGGAAACCAGCGGCACTACCCGCCCACCCCGCGCCGCCCGAACCAGCGGAGGCCGGCCAGTGACCGCGCGGGGGACGCGGCGCCGACGTGGGGCGGACACGCTCGTCTCGGTCGCCACCGCAGGGCCGGTGTTCGCCACCGCGGCCAGCAGCCGACGATCCTACCGGGGCAAGCGACAGCTCGACCTCGTCGTGACCTGCCTGTTGATCGGTCCGGCCGCGGTGATCTGCGCGGCGGCCGCGCTGACGCACTTACTCGCGCACGGCAGACCGGTGCTGTTCCGGCAGCGCCGGGTCGGCCGCGACGGACGGCTGTTCGTCCTGCTCAAGCTACGGACGATGGGGAATCCGCCGTGCGGGACGGCCACACCGGAAGGTACCCGAACCGCACGGGTGACTGCAGTCGGCCGGTTGCTGCGTCGGCTGTCGATCGACGAACTGCCACAGCTGATCAACGTGCTGCGCGGTGAGATGAGCCTGGTCGGACCCCGGCCCACGCTTCTCTACCAGGTGGGCCGGTACACCGACCGGCAGAGGCTGCGGCTGCGGGCGACACCCGGCCTGACCGGCCTGGCACAGGTACGCGGACGGCAGCAACTGAGCTGGCCGGAACGGATCGAGTGGGATCTGCAGTACCTGTGCCGGCAGAGCCTGCTGCTCGACCTGACGATCCTCCTGCGCACCGTCTGGACAGTCCTGGCGCGGGGCGGCGCCACCGCCAGCCACGACGGCGATCCGATCGCTCGCACACCAGAAAGGACCCTAGGTGCCTGACAACAACGCTCGGATCCGGCTTGCCAGCCCCGACCTCGGCGAGGAGGAACTGGACGCGGTACGCCGCGTACTGCGCAGCGGTGTACTCACCAACGGCCCGGAGAACGATGCCTTCGGTCAGGAGTTCGCCGACCGCCATCGGGCGCGGTTCGGCGTGACGTTCTGCACCGGCACGGCTGCGCTGAACGCGATGCTGCTCGCTGAGGGCATCGGCCCGGGCGATGAGGTGATCGTTCCGTCGATGACCTTCGTCTCCACCGCCACCGCGGTGTGCCACGTCGGCGCCAGGCCGGTGTTCGCCGACGTCGACCCGCAGACCTTTAACCTCGATCCGGCCGTGGTCGCCTCCCGATTCACACCGGCCACCCGTGCGGTGCTGACCGTGCACTATGCCGGGCAGCCCGGCGACCTGGACGCACTGGCGGGGCTGTGTGCCGAGGCCGGGGTGTCACTGTTGGAGGATGCCGCGCAGGCGGCCGGTGCCGAGTACCGCTGCAGGCCGGTCGGCACATTCGGCCGGTCGGCGATGTTCAGCTTCACGCCGACCAAGAACATCACCACTGGTGAAGGCGGCATCGTCCTGACCGACGACCCGGACGTCGCCGAGCGGCTGAGACTGCTCCGCAACCACGGTCAGACCGGGCTGTACCGGCACGAGAGCCTGGGCCACAACTGGCGGCTGACCGAGATGCAGGCCGCGATCGGCCGGGTGCAACTCCGTAGGTTGGACGGCATCTTGGAGCGCAAGCGCGCGATCGCCGAATCGCTGACCCGGCGGCTGGCCGGGGTGCCCGGCCTGACCACACCGTTCCAGGCGCCCGAGGCCCGCGGCACCTGGATGCTGTACACCTGTCTGCTGCCCGAAGTCCGCGACCAGGTGCTCGCGGACCTGCTCGGCCGGGGCATCGAGGCCAGGGTCTACTTCCCGCCGGTGCACCGGCAGCCGCTCTTCGCGCGGTGCGGCGCGGACGGGAGGGCGATCGCGGACGGCGGGCCTGCCGAGCTGCCGGTCACCGAGGCGGTCGCGGAGGCGATGCTCTCGGTCCCGGTGCACCACCGTCTGACCGAGGCCGACGTGGCGGAGATCGCCGACGCGGTGATCGCTGCGGTGGGCCGGGCCGCGGCAGCGCCGCCCGGTGCCATCTCGGTGCCGTCCGCTGCCATTCCGGCGGGCCGCGCATCCGCTGCGGGGGTCGTACCGCTGGACGCGGTGAGCGCCCCGAAGCCGGTCGGTGACCGGTGACCGCGCTCCGCGCCGGGGTTGTCGGGCTCGGCACGATGGGCAGGCACCACGCCCGGGTGCTGGCCGCGATGCCCGGCGTACGTCTGATCGGTGCCTGCGACCCGGCCCCGCAGGCCGCCCGTCACGCCGTCGCCGGCCTGCCGGTCTTCCCGGACCTGGACCAGCTGCTCGGTCTGGGCCTGGACATCTGTGTGGTGGCCGCACCCACGCTGGCGCATGCCGACATCGGCACCCGGCTGGCCCAGGCAGGCGTACACGCCCTGATCGAGAAGCCGCTCGGTGCGAGCGCCGAGGAGGGCCGGGCGCTGGCGGATGCCTTCGAGCGGGCCGGGCTGGTCGGCTGCGTCGGGCACATTGAGCGGTTCAACCCGGTGATCCGCGCGATGAGGGACCGAATCGCCCGGGGCGAGATCGGCGCCGTGCTCCAGGTCACCACCAGCCGCCAGGGACCGTACCCGCGGCGCATCCGCGATGTCGGGGTGATCCTCGATCTGGCCAGCCACGACATCGATCTGACCCGATGGATCACGGGGTCGCCGTACCTGAAAGTGTCGGCGGTGACCAACCAGGTCACCGGTGGCAGCAGCCACGAGGACCTGGCCGCGGTCGCCGGTGTGCTCGAGGACGGCACAGTCGTCAACCACCTGGTCAACTGGCTATCGCCGGTCAAGGAGCGGCTGGTGACGGTGACCGGCCAACTCGGCTGTCTGCGCGGCGACCTGCTGGCTCCCGCACTCCGGCTGCACCGCCATGGCCTCCGCTCCGCACCCGACGACCAGGCCGCCGGGCCGGTGGCCGACAACCGGGGCGTCGCCTGCAAGCTGGCCACCCACGAGCCGCTGAGGGCCGAGCTCGAGGGTTTCGTAGCCGCCGTGCACGGCCGGGCCGACCACATCGTGCCCATGCGCGCCGGCGTGGAGGTCATGGACGTCACCAGCGCCATCCTCTCGGTGCCGCGGGTCGGCGTCGAGGTGCCGCACGGGGGGGCAGATATCGCCCCTCCCAGCCCCGAGCGGGTCGTTGCCGTCGTCCCGCCGCGGCCGGGCGAGGACGGTGCCGCCCATGGGGCCGCGTTTGCGCACGCGGAGCCGCCCGCCGCATCGCACGGGGACCTGCCGGTACTGGTCGCGGGCTACGTACCGGCCCTGAACTCACGGAGGTTCTTCTGATGGCCACGGTCACGGTGGTGGGGCTGGGCAAGATCGGTCTGCCGCTCGCGGTCACGATCGCCGCCGCGGGACATCACGTGAGGGGCGCCGACATCAATCCCCAGGTGGCGGCCGATGTGGCGGCCGGCGTGCCGCCGTTCCCCGGCGAACCGGGTCTCGCCGGGCTGCTCGCCGAGGTCATGGGCGAGGGGACCCTGCGGGCCACCACGGACACCACGGCCGCGGTGGCCGACAGCGAGCTGATCGTCATCGTGGTGCCGCTGGTCATCGGCGCCGACCGGCGGCCGGACTACCGGGCACTGGACGCGGCCGTGGACGCGGTCGGCGCCGGTCTCCGGCGTGGATCGCTGGTGATCGTCGAGACCACCCTGCCGGTGCACACCACGCGACAGCGGATCACCCCGCGGCTCGCGGTCGCGTCAGGGCTGCGCCCGGGCACCGACTTCGGCGTCTGCCACAGCCCGGAGCGGGTCTCCAGCGGTACCGTTTTCGCCGACCTGGCCCGGTACCCGAAGCTGGTCGGCGGTATCGACCGGACCAGTGGGGAGCGCGCGTCCGCGTTCTACGCTTCCGTGCTGCGCTTCACCGAGCGGCCCGACCTGCCACGCCCCAACGGGGTATGGGACCTCGGTTCGGCAGAGGCGGCCGAGCTGGCCAAGCTGGCCGAAACCACCTATCGCGACGTCAACATCGCGCTCGCCAACGAATTCGCCTGCTTCGCGCAGGATGCGGGGCTGGATCTGCTGCCGATCATCGAGGCGGCGAACAGCCAGCCCTTCAGCCATCTGCACCGGCCGGGGATCGCGGTCGGCGGGCACTGCATCCCGGTCTACCCCTGGCTGTACGCCGTCGGCGATCCGGCGGCCCGGATGCCGGTACTGGCCCGCGAGATCAACGACGCGATGCCGGCCCGGGCGGTCCGGATGCTGGTGGCACTGGCCGGCGATCTGCGCGGCAGGCGGGCCGCGGTACTCGGCGCCGCCTACCGCGGCGGCGTGAAGGAGACGGCGTTCAGCGGCGTGTTGCCGGTCGTCCGCGCGCTGGCCGAGCACGGCGCGATCCCCCTGGTCCACGACCCGCTGTATGACGACGCGGAGCTGACCGCGCTCGGCCTGCAGCCCTACCATCTGGGCGAGCCGTGCGATGTCGCGATCGTGCAGGCGGACCATGCGGAGTATGCCCGGATCGGGCCCGCTGACCTACCGGGGGTCGCCGCGCTGCTGGACGGCAGATCGGTGACCGATCCGGCGCTCTGGTCCGGCGTACCCCGGCTGGCCATCGGAACGGGCGGGCCGGTCCGTCCTGGGCCGGAGGCCATGGCTCAGGACGGTCAGTACGCCTTCGCGGGGGTGCCGATCGCGACCTGACCAGCAGCGACATCGACCGGTCGCCACCGGGCAGTCACCGACGGGCGTCGCGCGTGGGTGCTCGGCGGCGGCAGTCACCACCGCCGTCGTCCGCACCGTTTCTGCCAGCCGGCCGAAGCCGGCGCCGGCGATATCCGGAGGTCACGCGCGTACGTCGGTGACCGGGGGGCCCTCGGATGGTTCAAGCGGTTTTGAGACGGCGATGAGAAACGCGTCGGCCAGTGCGGTCATGCCGTGGTTCAGGTACACCCAGCGGCGGCCGAGTTCGCCCATTCGTTCGCGCTCGGTCTCACTCATCGCGGCGAGCGCGGACAGTGCGTCGGCCATGGCCGGCGGCGACTCGGCCGGCACGCACAGGCCGCCGCCGGACTCGCGGACCGGGCCGCCCGGCGCGTTGCTCGCGAACAGCACAGGCTTGCCGGATGCCAGATAGTCGAACAGCTTGTTACTGCTCAGGCCGTACTTGAACACGGCGACGTCGCGCACGCAGAACAGCGTCACGTCCAGTTCCGCCAACACGGCCGGTACCGCCTGCTTCGGCACTGGCGGCCAAAACAGTACGTTGTCCAGACCGTGGCGGTCGGCGAGCTGCTGGCACGCGGCCTTTTCCTGGCCGTCGCCGACCAGCACGACGGCCACCCGCGCTCCCCTGGTGCGCAGTTCGGCCGCAGCCTCGACGATGGTGCCGATCCCGTTGGCCGGGCCGTGCGAGCCGAGATAGCCAGCCGTGAGAAAGCCGTCCTTGCGAAGGCGCCTGATCCGGTCGATCAGCTCAGCGGCCCCGCTGCCCGCGCCTGGTAGGTCAGGGAGGACACGCTCACCGGTGCCATCGGCTCCGGGCTGGTCGCTGATCCCGTTCGGCACGTAGTGGATCTTGTCACGCGGGACGCCGCGGACCTCCAGGTAGTCGGCGGCCCCGGGCAGCAAGCAGATCACGGCGGACGCCCGCCGGTAGGAGAAGGACTCGGCAAGCCGGAGCAGGCGGGCGGGCAGCCCGTTCGGGCGTAGCGCGCCCATGTCGATCAGGGTCTGCGGCCACAGGTCCCGCACCTCGACGACAAACCGGGCACGGCGGCGGCGGGCCGCCAGCCAGGCGGCGAGCACGGCCGCGGGGTGGACTGATGAGCCGACGATCACGTCCGGCCGCTCCAGGCGGCGCTGCGCCGGCAGTACCCGGACCGTGTAGGCGAGCATGTTGAGCACCCGTCGGTATCCGTTGCTCAGGTAGGACGGTGTGCGGACCCAGAGGAAGCGGACGCCGTCGATGGTCTGCATGGCGGTCCTCTCGCCGGGCGCGAGCCGCTCCTCGCGTCTGCTGAAGTGGCTGAAGCTGCTGGCGAAGACGGTGACCTCATGCCCGGCCGTGGTCAGTGCCCGGCCGATATCGTAGTGCCGGGTGCCAGCCGCGCAGTCGGGTGGCGCCGCGTAGTGGTTGAAGATCCAGATCCTCATCCGGGCTCCTTCGTGGGTACTTCCGGCTTCAGCCGGGGGAGGAAACGAAACTCCCGCGTGTAGCGGGACGGGAAAGTCAGGCCACCGCCAAGGCGGTATGGCGTCTTGGCGGATGATCGTCCACGCGTGATCGCGATCTGACGGCGGCCGCTGTGGGCCATAACGGCCGTTCACATGAGGCGGCCTGCGAGTTCCGCTTCTACCTGGACGATGCGCAGGCGGCCGAGCTGTCGCGCACGTTCGGGTGTGTCCGGGAGGAAATCAAGTCGTCACCAGGGCCGCGGCCGGGGGCGCGCCGGGCGCGGTTGCGACGCCGGTCCGTGAGGTCAGCGCGGTGATGATCTGGGCGGCGGCCCCGCCGTCGCCGAATGGGCTCGGTGGCTCGCCGGTGGGCCTCGGCCGGGCCACCGCCGCCGACAGGTCGCGGGGGTCGGGCACCAGGACGTTCCAGCCGTCGTGGAGTGTCTCCGGCCATTCCGTCTCGGCGCGCAGGGTGGAGCACGGGACGCCAAGCGCCAGCGCCTCCTTCTGGAGGCCGCCGGAGTCGGTGATCAGTCCGCTTGCCCCGGCCAGCGCGGCAATCATGCTCCTATAGGGCAGGGGGGCGACCGCCCGCAGCGCTCCGTGTGAAAGGTCGATGCCGAACGCGCGGCATCGGGCGGCGAGCCGTGGGTGCACTAGCAGCCAGACCGGCTGTGGGCAGGCGGCGAGCGCGGCCACGACGGCGGCCAGCCGCTTGGGATCGTCGGTGGTGGCCTGCCGGTGCACCGTGGCAAGCAGGTACGGACCGGGGCTCTCGGTGAGAAACGGGGGCGGTTCGTCCCCGCGGGGCCCGGTGGACCGGTCCCTGATCGCCTTCAGTGTGTCCAGCATCAGATCGCCGACGAGTACCGCGCGGGCGCCCAGGCCCTCGGCGGCCAGGTTGGCCATTGCCGCCGCGGTCGGTGCGAGCAGCAGGTCGGCCAGGTGATCGGCGACGATCCGGTTGCGCTCCTCGGGCATCCGCCGATCGAAGGATCGCAGCCCTGCCTCCACATGCGCGATCGGCAGGTCCCTCGCGGCCGCCGCAAGGGTTCCGGCGAGGGTGGAGTTGGTGTCGCCGTAGGTCAGTACCCAGTTGGGACGCGCCTTGGCGAGGACTGGAGCGAGCCCGGCCAGTATCCGGGAGGTCTGCTCCGCGTGCGGGGCCGAGCCGACTTCCAGGTTCACGTCCGGCGCGGGGAGGCCGAGGTCGTCGAGGAACGACTGGGACAGCAGGTGGTCATAGTGCTGTCCGGTGTGCGCGATCAGGTGGTCGTCGCCGCGCGCGGCCAGCTCCCATGCGATCGGGGCCAGCTTGATGAGCTGCGGACGTGTGCCGACCACACTGAGCACCTTCACGATGGCTTCTCTCTGTCGCACCGGTCACTGTGCCGGGGCGCCACCCGGCGGCACGTGGCTGTGCCCCGGCTCGCCCGGCAGCCGAAAACAAATGCTACGGTGCGTGTTCATGCTATGACGATGTGTACACGCCGAGGGAATGCCCGTCGGCTTTCCTACTCCTGTCCCCGATGACGATTCCGGAGGCCACTTCCTGGTGCGGCGAATCATCGAGAGCCTGCGCTGCCGGTTGCCCGGGATGAGCCCCGCCGTGCTCGGCGGCACGCTGACGACCCGTCTGCTGGCCACGGCGATGAGCTTCGTGGCGGGCGTGATCGCCGCCCGCGAACTGGGGGTCCAGGGCCGGGCAATGCTCGCCCTCATGGTCTCCGCTCCTGCCGTTCTCAGCATCCTGACAGTCCTCGGCATGGACAACGCCAACGCCCGGTTCGCCGGCACCTCCCACACGGCGTTCCGCCAGATCGTCCGGGGGAGCCTGGCGTTCTCCCTGATCGCCGGTTCGGCAGCCGCCGGGCTCTGGCTGCTGCTCGGTCATCACTGGCCGGTGCTGCTGCTCGGTCTGCCGTTCCGGTTCGCATTGCTCGCGGCGGCCATGTGCCCGGCGACCCTGCTGACCACGCTGCTCGGCACCGCGGAGATCGGCCGCGGCCGGGTCATGACGTACTACCTCGCGACCACCCTCCCCTCGCTCTGCTACCTCGCCGGAGTCATCGGCTTGCGGGCAACCGGATCGCTGACCGTCACCAGCTGCTTTCTGGCGGCACTCGCCGGGCATCTGGCGGCGGCAACCGCACTCCTGGTCGCCGCCACCGTACGCGTGCACCCCGACGGCGAACGGGTGCCCGCCCGGGCCTTCGGCAGCTTCGCACTGAGGGCCTATCTGCCGAACCTCATTCACTACGGAATGCTGCGCCTCGACGTGCCAGTGATCCAGCTCCTGGCCGGGTCCACGGCGGTCGCGATGTACGTGGTGGCGCTGCCGGTAGCCGAGGGAATGCTCCTGATGCCGACCACAGTGGCGCTGATGATCTTTCCCCAGGCGACGTCGGGTTCGGTGGACGCGCGCGCGGTGACCCGGATCGCCCGGACCGTCCTCGGCGTCGCCGCGGTAACGGCCGCCGGGGCGGCGGTGGCCGCGCCCTTCGTGATTCCCGCGGTCTACGGGCCGCTGTACGCCGCGGCGGTTCCGGTGATCTGGGTCGTCCTCCCCGGGTTGGTGCTGTTCAGTGCGGGTCGTTCACTCCAGGCCTATCTGGCGGCCACGGATCTGCTCCGGCCGGTGATCATCGCGACCGCACTGGGTGCCGTCGTCAACGTCGTGCTGCTCGGGGCGTTGACCACCCCCTTCGGTGCGGTCGGCGCCGGTGCCGCCGACTCGGCCGGATTCCTGGTGTTCGCCGCGCTGCTCGGCCACGCCATCCGGTCGCGAGTCCGCTCCGGGCACGCTGCCGGGAAGCGGCCGGCGGCCGCCCGTCCGTCGGCTCCGTCGGTGCGGCAAAAACGGCGAGAGCCGAGAATCCGACCGGTCTGGGCCGCGCTGACCGGGCTGGTCAGCGAGGGATGCCGGCGCACGCACTCGTGGCGGGCGGCGGGTGTCCTGGCCGACAGAGCACCGCTGGCCGCGGCGGCACTGCTGGCCGCGGCGACGGTCGGATATCTGGCGACCGCATCCAGCCCCGTAGCCATCGCGAGCGGGCTGATGGTCATCGTGCTGACCTGCGCGCTGACCCCAAACGCGGGCCTCTACACCCTCGCGGCCGCGATCCCGCTGTCGCAGTCCACCGTCGGGTCTTCACTCGTCACCTCGAACCGGCTGGTCGCGCTGATGTTCGTCTGCCTGCTCAACCGCGCCCTCATGGGTCGGGAGATCGTCAGGCCAAGGCCGGCCGGCACACTAATCACCGTCGGCACGGTCGGCTGCCTGGTCGCCGCCACCGCCGTGGCTGGCGGCACAACTCGGTTGGGCACCGGGACCTGGCAGTACCTGCTGCTGGCCTGCGCGCCGTTGCTGCTGCTGCCGCTCGTCGCCGGACCCGGGCCGACACTCGACCGGGCGCTTTTGGTGTTCTGCGGCGGCAGCGTGATCCTTGCCGTGATCGAGATCGCACGGACCGACTCCGTCTTCGCGGCCCGCACGGACCTCGCCGCGGCGGACAGCGCTGTCCTTGCCATCACCCAGCCGGGCACCGCCAACCACAATGCCGTGGCCGCACTGTTCATCATGGCGGCGGCAGTTCTACTGGCGCGCTTCCAGACGATCCAGCCGCGCCTGTACAGATGGGCAATCGGCGGCGGAATCATCGTGCTCACCATCGGGATCGCATACTCGTTGAGCCGCGCGGCATATCTCGCCGGCATCGCAATGATGGTGGTCTATACCTATCGCCGGGCGCTGCGCGGCATCCTGGCGCTGGGATTCGGCGCGACCTGCCTGGTACCGCTAGTGCCCGCCGCGATCGCGGCCCGGTTCGGCCTGGTGCTCGGTGGCAGCACGCTGGACACCGACTCCGCGGTGCGGCTCGATCTGTGGAGCAGCGCACTGCGGATGTTCGACGCGCACCCGCTCTTCGGCGTCGGCTATCTGAACTTCGCCGGACAACTGCCCGCCTTCTACCACGCCACGGGTCACTACAACGTGATGTTCCTCCAGTTCCCGCTCCTCGACTTCGCCCACAACACCTACCTGACGGTGCTCTCGCAGACCGGACTGGTGGGCGCGGTCGGCTTCGGCTCACTGGCCGCGCTCGGCGTCCGCCGGGCGTGGACCGCGCTCCGATCGGGTGATCATGCGGGTGAGGCGGCGCTCCTGGCCATGGTCGGCACGGGGATCTGCTCGATGTTCGGCGAGGTGTTGCTGGTGCCGACCCTGCTGTCCGGTCTCGTGCTGATCGTCCTCGCCGCGAAACCGGCAGCGGCCGATGAACCGGTGACAGCCGGCAGACCGATGCCGGCCGACGAACCGGTGACGATCGGCAGACTGGTCCCGGCCCCTGGTCAGGTGGCGCGATGAGGCGATCGGAGAGCGGGAAGCCGCCGCTGCGGATCCTGCAGATCACCTCGACGGCGGTCGGCGGCAGCTGGTTTCACGACCAGGTGCGGGGCCTGGCCGAGCTCGGAAACGAGGTGTGCGCGGTGCTGCCGCGCGAGGGTCCGCTCGCTGACCGGCTGCGAGAGATCGCTGGTGTACGGGTGGAAATCATTCCGTTCGGCCTTTCCCGGCGGATTAGGCAACTGCCTGGCCTGCTCCGCGCGCAGTGGCGACTGACACGATTCGTTAGGGAGTACCGGCCGGACGTCATCCACTCGCATCTGATCATCGCGATGCTGGCCAGCCGGGTGGCCTCGATCGGCTGGCGGTCCGCGCTCGTGGTGTCCCAGGTCCCGGGCCTGGTGCACTTGCGGATGGCGCCGTTTCGCATCCTGGACCGGCTCTCGCTGCGCCGAGACGACCTGGTGCTCGGATCATGCCAGGAGATCGCGCGCCGCTATCAAGCGATGGGCGCGCGGACGGTCGCGGTCAGCTACTACGGCTGCGACGTGCACCGGTTCGATCCGGCCACACCACCGGATCCGTTCCGCCGGGAGTTCAAGATCAGCGACGGCACACCGACAGTCGGCATGGTCGCCTACATGTACCCGAGCACATTCCGGGACTTCCGGGAAATCGGCGTCAAGGGGCACGAGGTCTTCATCGACGCCGTCCCACTGATTCTCCGCCAGCATCCGGGCGCCAGGTTCTTCGTGGTCGGCGACGAGCTGATCGGGGACGGGAAGTACCGGCGAGAACTGGAGCACCGCGCCGCTCGGCTCGGCGTCGCCGACCGGATCCAATTCACCGGCTTCCGCTCCGACGTCAGCTCGATCATGGCTGGACTGGACGTGCTGGTGAACCCCTCGATGGACGAGTCCGCGTGCTACACGGTGGTGGAGGCGATGCTGATGCTCAAAGGCGTCGTCGCGACCAATGTCGGCGGCCTGCCCGACACCGTCCGGCACGGGAAGACCGGTCTGCTGATCCCGCCGGCCGATCCGGCCGCCCTGGCACAGGCCGTAAACGAGCTGATCGCCGACCCTGCGGCGCGGCGCCAGCTGGCCGGCCGCGGCCGTGAACTCGCACTCCGCCAGTTCGACATCACCGGGACGGTGAACCAGGTGAACGAGCTCTACCACCGAATGTCGGCCACCCACGCGGCACGCAGGCGGCTCCGCCGCCCGGAGCACCCGGCATGACGGGCCCAACGACGGGACCGACGCTGGCAGGACTCGCCCGCAAGGCGGTGCGCGACCTGCGACGCCCAAGCTTCCCGGTCGACGCGGCCGCGCGACCGGGCGGAATGCCGCCGGGCCCGCCAAACAGGTATCCACTCGACCTGAGACCGATGACCGCCGGAACCCTGCTCGATCACGAAGGCCTGGTCGTGACACGCACCGCTACCGGCGATACGTACCGCAACCCCGTCTCGATCAGCCTGTACGCGCTCGGCCGGCACACCAGCGCACTCGCCGCCGGCCAGTCCCCCACCGACCAGCCCCCGGCCCTCCGGGCACTCCTGACCCAGGCCACCTGGCTACGGGCCGCGCAGGACGACAACGGCGGCTGGCGCTACCCCGTATCGGTACCCCGATACGGGGTGCATCCCGGGTGGTACTCCGCGATGGCCCAAGGCCTGGCGGTATCCGTGCTACTACGCGCGCACGCGGTCACCGGCGAACGCTCCCTCCTCGACGCGAGTGAAGGCGCAGCAGAGCTGATGCTCCGCCCGCTAGCCGACGGCGGCTGCGCGGACTACGACCGGCAGGGCCGCCCGTTCCCCGAGGAGTGTCCGTCGAACCCGGCCAGCCACATTCTCAACGGCGCCGTCTTCGCGCTCTTCGGCCTCCTCGAACTCGGCCGGGCCCAGCACCGTCACACCCACCAACCGATGGCCGACCGGCTCCGCGACTCGCTGACCGACTTCGACCTGGGGTACTGGACGAGATACGACCTCCAACACAATGCGCCCGCTACTCTCGCCTACCACTGCCTGCACGTCGCGCTGCTGACCGCCGCCGGAAGAGTACTCGCCGACCGGCAATGGCTGACCGTGGCAGCACGCTGGGATCGCTACACCCGCAACCCAGCCGGACGGTTACGGGCCGCCGCGGGCAAAGGCCGCTTCGTACTGAGGGAGTACCGTGCCGAATCCTGACCAAGGCCGACAGCGCCCCGGCAACGGCCCCGCGTCGGCCGCACCGCTACGCATCCTCCTGCTCGCGCCGGCCGGCTCGGCGCACACACGCCGCTGGGCCAATGATCTGGCCACGCGCGGGCACACGGTGTCCGTGTGCAGCTGGCACGATCCAGGCCCCTATCCCGCCGACTGGCGAGTCGAGACGGCACCCGCGGCCGGAGCATGGTGGCCGTGGCGGGCGGCGCGCGCGGCCAGCTGGTTACGCCGCGAGGCGCGCAGGGTGCGTCCGGACATCATCCACGTGCACTCCCTCGGCGTCCACGGCGCGATGTCCCTCGCACTACCGGCACAGACCGCACCGTGCCTGATCACTCCCTGGGGTTCCGAACTCCGCGCGGCAACCCGGCATCCCGGCAGGGCGCTCGTGGCCTGGCTGACCCTTCGCAGGGCCGCCTGGGTCGTGCCGACCTCCCACGAGGTCGCCGGACACGTGGAACACCGGTACCGCATCCCCCGATCGCGGATCACGACCCTGTCCTGGGGAGTACCAGACGCACTGCTGGGCGCCCAGAACGACGCCGACCCAGGACCGGTTCGCGCCAGGTACGGCATTCCAGCAGGTGCCACGGTCGCCCTGTCAATCCGCAGCACGGCAGAGGTCTACCGGACGCACGAGATCGCAGCGGCCTTCACCCGCGCCGCCCGCGTCCGATCCGACCTCTTCCTCGTGGTGCTCGCCGGTCACCGGCCCGCCAACGCCGAAGCCAGACGGGCACAGCACCACTACCTCGCGAGGGTGCGTAAGCGCATGGCAGAACGGGCAGACCGGATCATTCTGATCGAACAGCCGCTCAGCCAAGCCGAGATGTTCGACCTGATGCGCGCAAGCCACCTCGCGATCTCGGTACCCCAGAGCGACCAACGCAGTTCATCGGTCCTGGAAGCGGCGGCCGCCGGCTGCCGCCTGCTGCTCTCCGACATTGCGCCCTACCGCGAACTGGCAGCGGACGGCCTGCTCACGGACCTGCTCCCCGACCCGCTGGAAGCCACACTGGCCGACGCGCTGACACACGCACAGCCGCTGACCTCCGACGACCGACAGGCGAACCGGGAACTGATCGACCGGACCGAACGCGGCTCAGTGAAGATCGCGCAACTGGAGCAGCTATACCGGCACTTGACCCGGCCCTGATGTGGTTGCTGGGGCCTGACCCCGGATGTTGGACACGGGGCTATGCGGCTTATGTCAGCGTATGCTGTGTCGAGGACGGACTCGTAGCCGATCGGGCTGCCGTGTCCGAGGCTGCTGTGGCGTGGGACGGTGTTGTAGCGGTGGAGCCAGTGGAAGAGCTCGAGGCGGGCTTCGCGCGCGCCTGACCAGCCCTTTCGGCCTTGAAATGTCTCCCGCTTCCAGTACGTATGCCCCGTCCGTCTCGCGAAGGGCCCGGGTCAGCCCCGGCGCCTTGCAGGCGAGATGCCCGGTCACCGTACAGACCCGGCAGCTGTGGTGCCGGCCAACGATCCGGACGGCGACGTGACCGGCCTCCAGGTCAAGTAGGTCAGAGCGCTCCCTCGTGAACTGGACCATCGATCGGTCGGCGGCTTCGTCTTCTACCGGAGTACCGTCTGCCGCGCCGTGGGCTGTTCCTGGGACAGGACAGTGAGGTCGCCATCGTCAGACGGGCCTGTCACGGTGCGGCCCAACTGAGCCAGCAGCCCGCGACCCGTGCGGCCTGCACGACCGCCTTCCGGCTCTCGTCGCGCGTTAGACCGCTTGGGGCCAGCGCGGCAAACCAGTCGATGGCCGCTGTGGGGTGAGGCTTCTACCGGTCGACGTTGGCCGGTGGACTCGGCTATGCGACTTTACGGAGCAGTTCTTCGGAGGTGCAGGTTTGGTTCGGGTCTTCCACCAGACAGAGGTTGAAGCCCCGCCTTGTGATCGGGACGGCCGTAGAGGCGGTGCCAGTGCAGCACCTCGTCGTTTCCGGCGCGGACGGTGCAGGTGAGGTAGTCGAGGTGGCGGGGGATCTTCGCGGCGACCAGGGATTCCTTCATGGTGCCACAGTCGATCTCGAAGAAGATCACGGGCAGGCCGAGCTCCCGGGAGCGCAGCACCGCGTCGGTGCGCACGACCTGGCGGGTGGCGATGGGGTGTTCCACCTCGGTGGCCGAGGAGGCGATGCTGCCAGTGTCGGGGAGGCAGGCGATGATCGCTTCGTTGACGGCCATGGCGTGCGGGGCGCCGGTCAGGGCGGCGCCCTTCGCGGTGCCGCCACTCGGCGGGCCGCTCTTCCGCACGGCGGCGGCACTGTCTAGGCCGGGGCCGGTCAGGCGTCCACGGCCTCCTC
>NZ_JBFBJY010000096.1:0-25808 GCF_040702125.1 Kitasatospora sp. NPDC085895
CTGACCAGCGAGCATCACACCGCAGGACGAATCATCAGGAACCGGACAGCCCAGCCGAACCCCTCATGCCGGCGCGCGCGCGTGAACGATCGAGGTCAGAGCTGACTATTTCCAGCCGAGTTGCCCTCATTCCCGGAGATGGAGGAGGCGTGCTCGCCTAACATTCTGGTCGGCTGGGGGAGAGGAAGACGATCAATGGCACTGCAGACCGGGCTCTACTACCCGTATGTGCACCTGCGGGACGAGTCGTGGGCGAAGGCTGCGGCGCTGTACTGGCGCAACCTGGCCCGCGTGGTGCCGGCCGGATTCCCCGTGCGAGACCGCGAGGTCGTCAGGGAGCTCAACCAGGGCTCGGGATTCCTCATCGATACCGACCCCCGGCCGGCTGTCGAGGCGGTTGCACCGGCGTTCATCGCGGCAGTCCGGGACAACGCTGAGGCGCTGCGTGCTCGATTTGCTGTGGAAGACCGCCGGTTCACCTCGCGCTGGCAGTCGGCCCCGAGGCTTTCTCCGACGACCCTGGACTTGACCGGTCTGTATCCCGAGGAGGTACCCGGAGAGCTGGAGGATGCGCTGAAGGAGGCCGGGCTCTCCTACCGGGACTGGCGCCAGATGGTTGGGAACCAGCAGGTGTCGTGGGTAGTCGTGGACCCGGCCTTGGCGTGGGCCTACAAGTGCGCGATCACCGAGGAACTGGCGCGCCGGACGGCGTTCGCACCGGTCACCGACCAGTTGGAGGCCTACACCGCAACTGGTGATTGGACGGCCGAGCGCATCGCCGACACGCTCCTGGGCCGCACGGCGCCAATGGTCGGCCGGGAGACGGCGCAGGCCAGGCTGGCGATGATGGCTGTTCGGTGTGTCCTTCCGGCCGATCTGCGCCATGTCCCTGCGGAGAAGGTCGTTCAGTTGAGGACGCAGTACGCCGACGAGTTCGTCGCCTTCTCTGCGGCGGTCGAGGCGGCGACTGCCGACGTGGTCGGGGCCACCCAGGAGGTCACCGACCGGTCTGCCTTCGAATTGCACCTCCAGGGAGCGTTCGACCTCCACCTGGCCCAGCCCCTCGAATCGCTGCGCAAGGCGATGAATGGCCTGAAGCTGAACACCGTATTCACCACGCTCACGATCAAACCGGAGGTGTCCGTAACGGGAGCCGGGCTCGCCTGGCTGCTGGGCGGAACCACCACGGCGGTCGGTACCGGCATCGCGTTCACTGCCCTGGCCACTCGCCAGGCCGCCGCTCGCGAGCGTGACACTCTGGTGGCCTCGTCTCCCGCGGGCTACCTGCTGCGCGTGGAGAAGGAGTTGAAGCCGGCGACGGTGCTCAAGCGCGCGGGCCGGGTTGTCGCACGCACCGCAGGCGTAGGGATCTGACCGCCACACCGAACACGCCGAGGGCTCGTACCGGGTCTCCTAGGCGTCGCCGCCTGCTGGCGCCTCTGTGGTGCTCTCGCCCACCGGCTCAGCAGCGGCAGCAGCACGACGCTTGCTCCACTTGTCATAGGCCACGGTCCCGGCGATAGCGCCGCCGGTGAGGGCGCCGCCGATGATGACGCCCTGTCCGCGGTAGAAGTACCGAAGCGCAACAGGGCCGCCGCGCTTGGCTGCTTCCTTGGCCAGTTCGGCATAGACCCACGCCATGGTGCTACCTCAGTTCGTGTCGCTCGCTCAGAGACGGATTGATGATCGCAGACGGGCGCACCGCAGGTGGAACGTTCGCGGATGCTCGTCCGGGCACGCGCCGGCGCGGGGACAGACATCCATCGAAGGTAAAGAATCAGCAAAGGATTGAGGGGTGGTGTCTGGATCGGCCTTCCGGCACGACTTGGGCGGGGTGAAGGAACGTCACCCGACCACGCCGGAGGCCTTGATGCACCACGACCTCGTCCACCCCTCGTCTGCCGGGGGGTGCTGGTGAACACGGCCGACACCGCAACCCTGGCCCTGCAGTCTGGCCCCTATCTCGGCGCAGCCACGGCCGCGGGCGGTGGCGCCTGGCTGTGGGCCTTCCGTTGCCGACTCCGCCGAGCCCGGGCCGCGCTGGGCAACCGCGCTGCGGTGGAGCTGGTGCCCACCGCCACGTTCGACCCGTCCGAAGGCGAGGTCCGCCGCTTCGGCCACCACCTCGCGCGGGTCAGGCACGCGGCCGCATCGGTGCCCAACCGGGGGGCGGCCGTGCGGTTGCGGTACAGGAGCGTGCAGGGCGGTCTGATGCGCTGCTATCTGGAGGGCCCCGAGCACGCCGCGTCGGTGCTTGGCATGCCGGGCTTCGCCGAGGTCGAAGTCCGTGCCGCCCGCTCCGAGAACCACATCGAGCCGGTGCGCTTCACACTGCCCGCCCAGCGTGGGGTGCAGCAGTGAGCGCGGCGGTGGACCTGGCCAAGGCCCAGGGCGCGAAGGAACCGCGGTACGTGGAGCGGGTAGAGCTGGTGCTGGCCCTGGCGGACCACCGGCCACTGGCATCGCTGGGTCTGGCTCCGGATCCGCTGCAGCAGGTCGCGGCCGCCATGGCCGGAGTGCGCAGCGAGGAGGGCGAGCGGGCGGACGCGGTGCTGGACCTGGTGCCGGTGCCGGAACGCCGGCTGGCACGGCGGCGCCGGCGGCTGATCGCCCGATCGCGGCGGCTGGGGCCGACGGCGTACGGGGAGAGGCTGACCGGCGTGCTGGGGGCGGGGCTGGCGGAGTCGTTCTCGTCGGCCTGGTCGGGCGGCGCCCGCGGGGGCAAGGGCGGGAGCGGACGGCTGCCGCGGATGACGGACGTGCGCGACGCGGTGGGGAAGTTCGAGCCGGGGTCCGGGACGGTGTTCTCGGCGCAGCTGCTGCTGCGCACCCAGGCCAGGCACCCGCAGGCAGCCCTGGCACGGATGAACCAGTTGCTGGCCGCGTTCGCGGTGACCGGTGGCGACAACTATCTGAAGGCGATCCGGCCGCGAAGCCGACGGGCCATCGCAGCGTTCGACCGCCGCTTCGACACCGGGGAGTTCGCTCCCCGGCACAGGCAGTGGCTGACCGTGCCGGAGCTGGCCGGGTTCCTGAAGCCGCCGACCGCCCGCTGCCAAGCGCCGTCCGTGGTGCGCAGCGGCGGTCTGGTGCCTCCGGCGCCGGCGAACCTGCCGGTGTACACGGGGCAGCGGGACCTCGTGCCGCTGGGCGCGGTGGTCTACCCGGACGGGGTGGAGCGGATCGGCGCAGCTCGGGTGCAAGACCTGTTGTTCGGGCTGGCGCTCGGCAAGTCGGGCCACGGCAAGACAGAGGCCGGGCTGGTGCAGGCAATCGCACTGGCGCACTGCGGGTACGGCACGTGGTTCCTCGACCCGCACGGTGAGGCGTGGGCGCGGGCCAAGCCCTACCTGGCGCATCCGCACATCGCCGACCGGGTATGGGAGGTGAACCTGGCGAAGGCCGCCGACGACCAGCCGGTGGTGTCGTGGAACCCGCTGTCGATGGAGGGCCGCAGTCTCGAGGACGTCCAGGACGTGGTGCGCTCGGTGGTGGAGGGTATCGCGGCCGCCCAGGACTGGGGCGAGAGCGCGCCCAGGGCGCGGGCCATTCTTGCCCGCACCGCCCAGTCGCTGGCCCTTCTGAACTTGCAGGCCGTCGCCGCCGGCCACCACGACGCCCAGTGCACGCTGTTCCAGATCCGCAGCTGGCTCACCGACGAGGACTGGCGATCCGCGCTGCTGCCGAAGCTGCCCCGCCGGGTGCGGGACTACTGGGAGACGACGTTCCCGGCCATGGCCCGGGACGCGGTGCCGACGGTCACCTACGCCGTGGACCGGCTCGACACCAGCCGCTCCTTGCAGGCGTTCTTCGGCTCGCCGACGTCGGGCTACGACGTGCGCCGCGCGATGGACGAGAGCCGGGTGGTGTTCGTGTGCCCGTCCGGGTCGGAGGCTGACGCGCTGGTGTCGTGCCTTCTCATCCACGATCTGCACCGCGCTGGCCTGTCCCGCCAGGACACTCACCGCGACGACCGCGCCACATTCTTCGCGTGGGGCGATGAGCTGACTGCGTTGGATTCCTCCAGCAAGGGGTTCCTGGCGGCGATCGCCGAGCAGCTGCGCAAGTACGAGGTGCGGTTCATCGGCATGACACAGATGGCACTGCGCCTGTCGGCCGTCACGCGCCAGGCGTTGCTGCAGAACCAGTCCATGCTGTCGACCTGCGCTGCCGACTACGACGAGGCCGCGTTCGTCGCCCGTCGCTGGAATGGCCGCGTCACCCCGGAGACCGTCACTGAGCTGCCCAAGTACCACTACGTGATGTCGATCAACCTGGACGGCCGGCGCACTACCCCCTTCCGGGTCCGCGGTCTGCCCGTCGACCAGGTCTTCGCGCACTACGACAACCCCGACGGTATCGCCGACCTCGACGAGGCCATCAACGCCAACCTCAGCAGGCGCACCGTCGGCGCCATCCTCACCGAGCTCGAGGACCTGGACGACACCGTCCTCGCCCACCACCTCGGACAGCCAAAGCCTCAGCCCCGCCCGGACCACGGTGACGACGGCGATCCCGTCAGCCGCTTCGACTGAACAGGAGACCTGCGTGCCCTACCTGACCGACGCGCCCCAGGGCGCAGGACCGCTCGCCCAGCAGGCCATGACCGTCCTCTACCAGCACAGGCTCGTCTCGACCGCCCAGCTTCACCAGCTGCTGACCCCGCACCACACCACAGCCGAGTATCTGCGCCGCCAGCTGCATACGCTTCGCGACGCAGGCATGGCGGACTTCGTCATCCGACGCGCCAACGGCCGCAAGGACAACCAGTGGTGGTTGACGCCCAAGGGCGCCGAATCCGTCGAGGCGGCCGGTCTGCTTCCCGACCGTCCGTACCGGATGAGCAGGGAAATCGCCGAAGGCCCCTTGCAGGAACACACTCTCGCCACCGTCGAGACCGGCATCGCCTTCACCTCCTGGGCTCGTGCCGCCGGCCACGACTGCGGCCCGCTGGACTGGGCACCGGAGATCGCGCACTACTACCGCGATAGCAGCCGCCCTAGTGAGGAACTTGTCCTGGTTCCGGACGCCGTTCTGCACTACGTCCACGCCGACCGCCGCAGTCGGACCCTGCTCACGTTCTTCGTCGAGATCGACCGGGCCACCATGAACGTCGCTCGCGTCGCCCACAAGCTGCACGCCTACGCCAGCTACCACCGCTATGTTCCGGCCCCGTCTGGCGGACGAGGTCGCCCGACAGGGCGGCGCAGCACGACGCCGGCCTGGCGAAGCCGCTACCCGACGTTCCCCCGGCTGCTGCTGGTCTTCACCGGCGCCGCGCCCGCCCGGTTGGAACAGCGGATCGCCGACCTTCGGGCGCTGGCCGCAGGCGACCCTCTGCTGGTGGCGCAGCAGCTGCGTGCCGGCGTCACCACGCTCGACCAGCTGCGTGACCGGGGGCCGTTCGCGCCGATCTTCACCCCCGTCCTGGGCGCCGCCGAGCCGGTCGACGCCTGGCTGCGCACTTCCGCCGCCGCTGCGGCCTGACCTTCCGGCAGAAAGGGCACATCCATGTTCCGACGTACCCCCGCACGGCCTGCTGCTCCGGTCCGGGCCCGGTCCGCTGTCCGGCCGGCCTGCGCTGACCTCGGTCTGCTGCCGTCCTCGTTCTCGCCGCTGATCGGCGCGCTGCTGGAGTCGTACTGCCACACGCGGACGGCGGCCGCGCTCGTCCGCGGCCAGCTGGAGCCCGAGGAGTACCGGGCGGTGGCCGGTGCGATCGTCCGCGACCTGCTCGAGGGCTGGGCCGTGCAGTCCGGCGGCCGCGGCACCGTCGAGGACCTCCTCGCCGCCCCCGCCCCCGTCCTCCCGGTACCGCGCACTCCCGCTGGCGCCCCGCCGGGACCTGTTGCTGGCGGCGGCCGGTGACCGCCACCGCTATGCCCGCACACCCTGCCCCGCCGGCCGTCCCGGCTCCCCGGAGCGCGCCCGACGGGGCTCCGGGTGGCGCGGTGCGGCCGCTGGTGACCCGTTTCCCGGCCTCGGTCCTCGCGCGGCGCTCCAGGACGGGCGACTACATCCGGGTGCTGGCGACCGTGGCGGACTACGCTCGCGCGACGGGCGTGTGCTTCGCCTCTGACCGGACGATCGCCGACAAGCTCGGCCTGTCCCGGGGCGGCGTCAACCGGCTGCTGGGCAAGGCCGAGCAGGACGGCCTGCTCGCCTCCGAGTTCAACGCGAAGCGCGGCACCATGGACCGGCGCATCCGGCCGTTCCCTGCCGACGCCCTGGCGGTGTGTGTCTCCACCCACGCCCTGGCCAAGATCCCGGGCAGCCGGTTCAAGGTCTACGCGTTCCTGTCCCTGCGCCAGCACCTGGGCGAGGAGACCCCCGTGCGCCTGGTCGCCGAGCGGTGCGCACTGTCGGTGGAGACCGCCCGGGCCGGAGTGGCCGAGCTGCTCGCCGAGGGCTGGATCAGCCGCGAGGGCGACACCGGCCGCGCCTGCCGGTACACCGTCCACCCGCAGCCGCTCCGCGGCGTCGCCACCCAGTCGGCACTGTTCCCCCAGCCCCGGCAGAGCGCCCAGAACACCGGCAGCCAGGCCCAGGAGCAGCCCGACCGAGACACGGACGACGACGTCGGCGTGGCCGTCTGCGAAGGTCAGATTGCCCTGTTCGACGCCGAGGACACCGGCTCGACCCCCCTCGGATCAGTGACAGGGTCCCCCCTCGATTCGGTGACAGCCACCCCCCTCGTTCCGGTGACACAAACAAGATCGCTTGAACATGATCTTTTGAACAGGCGCAGCACCGAGGGTGGCTGCGGTTCCGGCGAAGCCGCAACGTCCGTACCGCGCGAGGCTCTCGCTGGAAGCCAGCCCGTCGATGCCGTGGCCGCCGGTGCGCCGTCCCGCCCTGCGGCTTCGCCGGACCCGCGAAAGACCGCCCCCGCCCCCGAACACAGCACCCTGCCGCCATTGACGGTCAGCGCCGAGATCCACCAGGTGCTGCGGCTGGTGCCGGACCTCGTCGCACGGATGAGCCGCTGGCAGCAGCGCGAGGCCGCCCGGGCCATCGGCCGGGCGATCCGCGAGGTCGACGGCGACGTCCAGCGGGTCGCCGACCGTCTGCTGCGCCGCGCCGCCCTGGACGCCCCGCAGGAGGTCCGCGACCCCTACGCCTGGCTGGTCCACCGCGGCGTCAAGCGCCGCGGCTGCCACCTGGCTGGCTGCGAATCCGGCACCGACCTGGTCCTCGGCGGCCTCTGCACGACTTGCGCGTACCACCTCGAGGGCGCCCAGCACCGGCACGCACTACGCCGCGAGTCCCGCCGACGACCCGGTGCAGACGCCGCCCACGTCGCAGCCGGACTCGAGAACCGGGGCGGGCGAACCAGTGCGGCCTGCGAATCCACCAAGGCCGGTGGCGGTCCGTACCCCGACAACGCCGCTGCACTGCGCCCACCGCGAGCGGCACCGGTGCCGGTGACGGCCAGAGACGATCCTGCAGACGGGATCGCGCTCCGGGAGATGCTGGCCGCCCGACGCCGTGCCCGGGAGGCCGCGGCTTGACGAACGGAACCCCCAGCGTGCCGGGCAACATGATCTGATTGATCGTCACATTTGAAGTGGACGCCCCATATGCCTGAAATGCGAATGCCCGAAATCGCCAAGCGTGAGCACCGAACCACAGTTGGTGGGAATTTGGCCGGATCTCTCGTAGTGTGATCACTGTGGCGCATGGGGCGACGTCAGTTGTCCTCCCTGCGCTGCCGGTTGACCGAGGCTTTCGCCACGGTACTGGGGGTGGGGGGTGACGGCCGAGCACGCCGGCCGGTTAGACGCAGCGGAAGAACCGGCCCTTTCGGCCACCCGCCAGGGCCGCTACGACAGGGGGAATCACCGTGCACCATCTGAAGGCCGCTCGCTCCTCGCGCGTCCTGGCCGGCCTCACCACGGGTCTGCTCGCCGCCGGTCTGCTCACTGCCTGCGGGAGTGGCAAGACCAAGGTGTCGCCGCCGCCTAGCTCTAGTCCGTCCCCGACAGCGTCCCCGTCTCCGAGCGATGCGGCCGATCGCGCCGCTGTCCTCGACGCCTACACACACTTCTGGGACGAGCAGGTCAAGGCGCTCGCGCAGGGCAGTGCGGACGGAACGGACCTGGAAAAGTACTCCACTGGCAAAGCCGCGGGTGACGTGCGGATCAGCATCGTGAACTTCCGGGATCGCGGTGTCACCTTTCTCGGAGCTCCAAAGCACACTGCCCAGGTCGAGTCCATCGATGTGAAGAGTTCTCCGAAGACCGCGACGATCCGTGACTGCCTGGACGTTACGGATTGGAAGCCGGTGGACAAGAAGACCGGCCAGCCCAAGAAGGTCACCAACCGGCTGCGATACATCGCGGTCTACAACGCTCGCACGGTCGGCACGGACTGGCAGATGACTGACGTCACCCGGCACCAGGACCAGCCTTGCTGAGCCATCGGCTGCGCTTGCTGTGCGTTCTGGCAGCCTCGGGAGTCGTCTTTCCGCTCTGCACAAGCAGTGCGAAGGCTGACGGCGGCGTGACAACATGCGACTCCTCTATCTGTCTGGACGCCGAGGATCCCGGCCAGCCTCCGGGCAATTCCGCCGGGGGTTCTGGCGGCTCCGGTGGCGGCACCGCCGGTGAGCCGAAGTGTGTATGGAACGGCCACGAGTGGCCCTGCCACGACTCAGCCCTCGGCTGGTTCAACACCTCCGACGGCTGCTACTGGCAGCAGCGCGATCCCCAGCCCCCGGCTGGGGATCCGGACTGGGCCGGACATCAGCCCGGTGACGGAGCTGTCTACGAGGTGACCTGCCGTGGAACCGGCGGCGCCTTGACTCCGGCGCCTAACCAGTGGTTGCAGAATCCGCCGCCCGGATTCGGCGGTGGCGTCGACCTGGGTGCGCTGGCGCGGCAGGCCGCGGACCGGATGCTGCTGGTCGGGCCGCAGATCGGGATGGCGCCGGAGCCGGGCCGGACCGGTCTGGTCGGCATGCCGGTGTGGATGTGGACGTCGGTGTCGCCGACGACGTGGGGCCCGAACACCGCTAGTGCCTCGGCCGGGGCAGTGACGGTCACCGCGACCGCCCACGCTTCAAAGATCGACTGGTCGATGGGTGACGGCCGCACCGTCACGTGCACGTCGGCCGGCACGCCCTACCAGCCCTCCTACGGCGGGGCGTCGTCGCCGGACTGCGGCCACACCTACACGTCGACGTCGGCGTCACAGCCGCACGGCAAGTTCCACGTCACCGCGGTCACGACGTGGGTCGTCGACTGGACCGGGGCGGGCCGCACCGGCCAGTTCACCCTCACCCGTACCTCTGCCGCCGATGTGGCCATCGGTGAGGCGCAGGCCGTCGTCAAGTCCCAGTGAGAAGGGCACGATGAGCACCACTCTCCCCCGCCCGCCGCAGCCCGGCGGTCCTGCCGGACCGTCCCAGATGGCCGTTCCGGCGTCGCCGCCGGTGCGGCAGCTGCCGGTGCGCCGGCGCCGTCCGGCGATGATCGCCGTGTCCGTGGCGCTGATCGCCGTCGGATCGCTGTCCGGCGCCTACCTGTATGTGGCGACCGGGCAGCGCGCCGGTGTTCTCGCGCTCGCCCGGGACGTTGCGCCGGGTTCGGAGATCACGGCGGCGGACCTGGTCGAGGCGCGGATCGCCTCCGACCCGGTGCTCAAGTCGATCCCCGCGCAGGACGCGAAGAAGGTGATCGGCAAGCGGGCGGTGTCGGCACTGCCCGCCGGCAGTCTGCTGACGGAGAAGTCGCTGACGTCGGGCCCGCTGGTCGCCGCCGGGCAACAGCTGGTCCCCGTGCCGCTGGCGCAGGACCGCATCCCCGCCAGTGCCCTGACAACAGGCCAGAAGGTGCAGCTGGTGCACGCGGCCAAGGACCTCGCGGCATCCGCCCAGGGAACGCCCGCCGCCCAGGAGGCGAACATCTCCGCCACGGTCGTCCGTGTCGGGAAGCCCTCGAACTCCGGCGACGTCGTCGTCGATGTCGCGGTCGCTTCCGGCAGCGGCTCGACGCTGGCCAGGTGGGCAGCCCGCGGCGAGGTGTCGTTCCTGCTGCTGCCCGCGGAGGGCTGAGCATGTCCGTGATCGCGCTCGTCGGCGCCTCCGGCGGCCCCGGAGTGACCACCACCGCACTGGCCGGCCTGCTGACCTGGCCCCTGCAGCCGGGGCGCCGCGTGCTCCTGGCCGAGTGCGACCCGGACGGCGGGTCCGTGGTCGCCGGCTATCTCGAGGGCCGCGTACCAGGACCACACTCCCTGGCCAATCTGCAGGTCGCCGACCGGCTCGGCCGCCTGGAAGAGGGCCTGTGGGAGCAGCTGATCAACCTGTCGGTGCCGGATGCGGCCGCGGACCGGCTGCTGCTGCCCGGGTTGAAGAGCCCGGCGCAGGCGGCCGGCATGCAGCAGACGTGGCCGCGCCTGGCGACGTTGTTCGGGGCGTGGCACCGCAGCGCGGGCTGCGACGTGCTGCTGGACCTGGGCCGGTCGGGCGCGTACGGGGCCTCGGGCGCGCTGGCGGCTGCGGCGGACGTGGTGGCGGTGGTGGTGCGCGGCACGCTGCGTGCGGCGGCGGCGGCCCGTCCGCGGATCGAGGCGCTGCAGGAGATGGCGGCGGCCCGGGCCGGGCAGGGCATCGGCCTGGTGCTGATCGACGAGGGCCCGTATGCGGAGCGGGACCTGGTGCAGTACCTCGGGCTGCCGGTGCTGGCCCGGCTGCCGTACGACGAGAAGGCCGCGCGGATCCTGGCGCACGGCGGGGACGGCGGGAAGGCGTTCTCCCGCTCGCCGCTGCTGCGGCAGGCGGCCGCGATGGGCGCGCAGCTGCAGCAGGTGGCCGCGGCCCGCCAGGCGGCGCTGCAGACGCCCGCCGGGGAGGTGACCGCTCGTGGCAGTGCGCGGTAGGCCCCTGTACCCGGGTGCCGGGTTCACACCGGTGATGCCCGGCCCCGGTGCGTCGGCGTCCCCGACGGCTTTCCCGGCGCCAACGGCAGTCCCGGCTCCGGCCGCTCCGGCGGCCGTCGGCGGCGCACCCGTGCCCGGCCCGCAGCTGGGCCCGGTGGCGGCGCGGCCCGCCGGTGGGCGGGTGGCGTTCTGGTCGTGGGGCACGGTGCGGGAGCTGCGCCGGGTGCTCGCGGACCGGCTCGCCCCGGAGTTCCAGGCCTACAAGGAGCTGCACGGCACCGAGATGCCCGATGCGGACGCCCAGCAGCTGGGCCGGTCCCTGCTGAACGACCTGGTCGCCCGGTGGGCGCAGGACTACGCGCGGGCGCACCAGGTGTCGCCGACTGGCGAGGACGAGCAGTCGCTGGTGCAGGCCGTGTTCGACGCGCAGTTCCGCTTGGGTCGTCTGCAGCCGTACCTGGACGACCCGGAGCTGGAGAACTTGATGATCCACGGCTGCGACGAGGTGTGGGCGGACTACGCCAACGCGCCCAGGCGCCGGGTGGAGCCGGTCGCCGACAGCGACGCCGAGCTGGTGGAGTTCCTGCAGCACCTGGCGCGCCGGCACGGGCAGGGGGAGCGGTCCCTGTCGAACGCGAACCCGCTGCTGGCGCTCGCCCTGGACGGCGGGTACCGCATGCAGGTCATGACGCAGGTGACGCCGCGTCCGTATGTGACGATCCGTCGGCAGCGGGTGCGTGACATCACGTTGGAGGACCTGGTTGCCAAGGGCACCGTCAGCCATGCGCTGCTGGCGTTCCTGCGCGCGGCGATGCTGGCCGGCAAGAACATCATGATCACTGGGACGCAGGGCGTCGGGAAGACGACGATGATGCTCGCCCTGGCCCGGGAGATCGACCCGAACGAGCGGCTGGGCACCTTCGAGACCGAGTCGGAGCTGTACCTGCACAAGATCGGGCACCTGCAGCAGGTCGTGCCGATGGAGGCCCGCGAGGGCAACGGCGAGCGGGGGCCGGACGGCCGGGAGATCGGGCAGATCACCATTGCCGACCTGATCCCGCCGGCGCTGCGCATGAACCTGCGCCGGATGATCGTCGGTGAGGTCCGTTCCTCGGAGATCGTGCCGATGCTGCAGGCGATGTCCGGCGGTGAGGGCGGTTCGCTGTGCACCATCCACGTCCGCAAGCCGGATGCGATCTTCGCCCGTATCGCGCAGCTGTGCCTGGAGCACGGCAGTGCCGGGATGACACAGGAACTGGCGTATCTGATGGCCGCGAACGCGCTGGATTTGGTGGTGCACATCCGGATGGTCGACGAGACCGCCGCGGGCGGCGGCCGGCACCGGTTCGTGCAGCACGTCCTGGAGGTGACCGGCGCCGGCGAGCGGGGCGGCCACCCCGCCTACAACCGGATCTTCGCCCCCGCGGCGGGCGAGGCGCGGGCGGTGCCGACCGGTGTGCTGCCGTCCTGCCTGCCGGAATTGGAGGCGGCCGGCCTGGACGCGGCCTGGCTCACGGCCGCGGCCGGGGCCTGGCCCGCGCCGCTGGCAACCGTGCGGACGGTGGTGTGACGTGGGTGTGCTGATTGCCGCGTTCGCCGGCGTGTGCCTGCTCCTCGGCATGGTCGGTGTGGTTGCCGGGATCCGCGGCACCACCCGCCCGCCCCGGCCGGGACGGCGGCCCGGGCCCGCCGTCGCGCCGCGTGCCCGGCGCCGCGGCCGCATCCACGCGGCCGCGTCCGTCGCCGCGTTCGCCGGAACCTGGCTGGTCACGGGCTGGCTGCCGTCCGCGGTGGTCGTCACCTGCGCCGTCATCTTCCTGCCCTGGCTGATCACCCCGAACAAGGCCGCCGCCGAGCAGATCGAGCGCCTGGACGCGCTCGCCCAGTGGACCAAGCGCCTGGGCGACCTGGTGCGCGTCGGCATCGGCATCGAGGAGGCCATCGCCGCCTCGCTGCGCACCGTGCCCGAGCCGATCGCCCGGGAGGTCGCCGACCTCGCCGCCCGGCTGCAGGCCCGCTGGGACGCCCGCGACGCGCTGAAGGCCTTCGCCCGGGACCTGGGCGACCCCCGCGCCGACCTGGTCGCCGCCGCCTTGGCGCTGCGCATCCGCGACCGCGGCCCGGGCCTGGCCCAGGTGCTGTCCGACCTCGGCGCGCGGACCGCCGACGTGGTGCGCCGCCGCCAGGACGTGGAGGCGGACCGGGCCAAGTACCGCTCCAATGCCCGCTGGATCTCCATCATCACCGCAAGCGTGATCATCGGCTTCTCGTTCAACCGCTCCTACATCGCCCCCTACAACACACCGATCGGCATGGTCGTCCTGCTCGCACTGCTGGCCGCCGTGGCCGGGCTGTTCGTGTGGATCAACCGGCTCGGCACCACCCGGCCCCTGCCCGGCTTCCTGCAGGACGCCCCCACCACCGCAGGCGCCGGCCCCCGCCCCGCCTCCGACACCACGCGCACCAGGGAGGCCGACCGGTGAGCCCCTACGCCGTCCTGGCCGGCGCCGTCCTCGGCATCGGCGTCGCCCTGCTGCTGCGCGAACTCGTCCCCGCCCCGCCCGACCTCGGCGCCGCCCTGCAGCGCATCGAAGGCACCGAACCCGCGCCCCGCACCGACCGCACCGGCGACGACGTGCCGTGGTGGGAGCGGGCCGGCCAGGCCGCCGCCGAGCGCTTCGCCGCCCACCTGCGCCTTCCCCTGCAGAACCTCGACCTCACCGGCCAGAGCCCGGGCGAGTTCGTGGCCACCAAGGCAGCCCTAGCCGTCGGCGGCCTGCTGCTGCCCTCCCTGATCGTCGCGATCCTCGTCCTCGGCGGCTGGGACCTCGGCTTCACCCTGCCCGCCGCCGCCGGGCCGCTCGTCGCTGCCGGCGGCTGGTTCCTGCCCGACCTCGCCCTGCGCGACCGGGCCAAACGCGCCCGCGAGGAGGCCATGTCCGCGGTCGCCGCCTACATGGAACTCGCCGCCATGGAACGCCTCTCCGACGCCGGCGCACAGGACTCCCTCGAGCGGCCCGCCGAGATCGGCGACGGC
This sequence comes from Kitasatospora sp. NPDC085895, assembly GCF_040702125.1. Lineage (NCBI taxonomy): Bacteria > Bacillati > Actinomycetota > Actinomycetes > Kitasatosporales > Streptomycetaceae > Kitasatospora > Kitasatospora sp. NPDC085895. The sequence continues at coordinate 13,919 of NZ_JBFBJY010000096.1, forward strand.
TGGGCGTTCCGCCGCATCCAGGAGGCCCTGCTGCGCGCCCGCCTGGACCGCGAACCGCCGTGGGACGGCCTGCGGACCCTCGGCCGGCAGATCGGCGTCCCCGCCATGGAGGACATCGCCGACATCGTCAGCATGTCCGGCCGCGACGGCGCCGCCATCTACGACACCCTGCGTGCCCGGGCCGACAGCATCGGCAGCGAACTCGCCGCCGCGGAACAGGCCCGCGCGAACGCCGCCACCGAGAGCACCGCCGTCCCGCTCACCCTGCTCTCCATGGTCCTCATGGTCTTCTTCGCCTTCCCCGCCATGATCCGCGTCCTGTTCATCTGACCCCTCCCGGAAGGAACCCGATCCTGTGAACCGCCCCGCCGACATCGCGCTGCGCCTGGCCGTCACCGCCCGCCAGCTCGCCGACCGCACCGCCCACCACGTGCTGGAGCGCGCCCGCGCCCACCGCGACGCCCCCGACAGCGGCGAGATCAACATCCCGACCGTCATGTGGATCGTCGGCTCCGTGGTCTTCGCGGTCGCCGCCCTTGCCGCGTTCAAGGCCCTCGCCGACAAGCACCTGAATGACCTCAAGGGGCTGTAACCCAGTCCTGCCCTGACGCGCACAGAAAGGAAGACCCGCCATGCCCCATCTCTCCCCCATCGTTTGGATCGCGGCCATCATCGACATCGCGGCAATCCTGGTCTTCATCTGCCTGCACCCGCTGCACGGATAGCGGCAGATGACGGTGCGCGTGCTCCTCGCCCGCGCCCGCCGGCGGGCATGCCGCCGAGGGCGCGATACCGGCGACGCCAACCTGCAGATGCTGATCTGCTTTCCCGCGGCGCTCCTGCTGCTGCTCATGGTCGTCCAGGCCGGCTGCATCTACCTGGCCAAACAGGCCGCCCAGACCGCGGCCCGGGAAGGGATAGCCGCCGCCCGCGGCTACGGGGCCGGGCCCGATGCGGGCGTCGACCGGGCCCGGCAGGTCGCCGACCGCTTCTCCGGCACCCTCAACTCCCCCCAGATCAGCACCTCCGGCAGCAGCGCCACCCAGGCGCGCATCACCGTGCGGGCCAAGGCCCCTGCCCTGCTCGGCTGGCAGCCCACCGTCACGGAGAGCGCCAGCGGCCCCGTCGAGAGGTGGACCACCCCGTGACGGCCCCCACCGCCCGCCCCGAGCCCTACGAGGGGGACCGGGGCAGCATCGCGATCGAGTTCACCCTGTGGGTGCCCGTCGGGATCGTCCTGCTCGCCCTGCTGATGGTCGGCGGGCGGATCATCATGGCGGGCAACGCCGTGGACGCCGCGGCCGCCGATGCCGCCCGCGAGGCCTCACTCGCCCGCACGCCCAGCGAGGCCTCCGAGCGGGCCCGCGCCGCGGCCGCGCAGACCATGGCCGACCAGCGTCTGCACTGCGGCGGGGTCGACGTCCGCGTCGACACCTCCGGCTTCAGCGCGCCGCTCGGCACCTACGGGGCGGTCACCGCCACCGTCGCCTGCGACCTCGACCTCACCGGACTCGGTCTGCCCGTCGGAAGCAAGCACATGAGTGCGACCTTCACCTCCGTCATCGACCGGTGGAGGGCCCGCAGCTGATGCACCACCGCACCGATACCGACGCCCCAGACCGGGGTGCCATCACCCTGTGGTGGGTCACCCTGATCGCCGGCGTCCTCATCCTCACCGGCATGGTCGTCGACCTCGGCTCCAAGCTCCGCGCCGTCGAGGCCGCCGACGCTATGTGCGCCGAAGCCGCCCGCGCCGGCGCCCAGGCCGTCGACCCGACGAAGGCCATCCCCGGCCAGGGCGTCGTCCTCGACCCCGGCCGCGCCGCGGCCGCCGCCCAGGACTACCTGCAGCACGCCCATGTGCGCGGCACCGCCCGGGCCGGCACCGACGGGCACAGCATCCAGGTCGACGCCACCGTCACCCACAAGACCCTGTTCCTCCAGGTCATCGGCATCACCTCACTCACCGCCGAGGGACACGCCAGCGCCGAACTCCTCCACGGCGTCACCGCACCGGAAGGCTGAGCCCCATGTCTGCCCCCCGCCTCGCCCGACGCCTGGGCGCCGCCCTGCGCGCAGTCCTCGCCCTAGCCGCGCTGCTCGCCCTCCTCGCCGGCCTGCCCGCCCTACTGTGGCTGTTCACCACCACCCTCCTGCCCCACGGGGTGAGCACCGCCGACCTGGCGTCGCTGCTCACCCCGCAGCAGGGCGTCGCCACCCCGCTCATCGCCTGCCTCGTCGCCGCAGGCTGGGCCGGCTGGGCGTCCTTCGCGCTGTGCGTCCTGGCCGAGATCCCCGCCCAGCTGACCGGCCGCCACATCCGGCTGCCCGCCCTCGGCGCACCCCAGCGCCTCGCCGCAGTCCTGGTCGGCGCCGTCCTCGTCGCCCTGCCCACCACCAGCGCCCTCGCCGCCCCCACCCCCGCCCACGCCGCCACCACCGCCCGCCCCCTGATCGCCGCCACCGCCACGGCCACCCCGGCCGCGGCACCGGCCTCCGACACCACCTCGTCCACCGCCCAGCCCCAGGCGCAGCCCGGTAACGAGGACGAGAGCCGCCACCCGCGGTACACCGTCCAAAGCCGCGACAGCCTGTGGGACATCGCCCAGCAGCACCTCGGCGACGGCACCCGCTGGCGCGACATCGCCCAGCTGAACAAGCACCGGACCATGACCGACGGCACCGTGTTCGACGCGGACGTCCTCCAGCCCGGCTGGGTGCTTCTGCTGCCCGACGACGCCACCGGAACCACACCCGTTCCGAGCACCGCAGCAGCCGCCCCCGCGGCACCCGCGGCCGCAGCCGGGACGGACAGCGGCAAGGCGTGGCCGACCCACACGGTCGCCTCCGGCACCGAAACACTGTGGGACATCGCCGTGGCCGCCCTCGGCGACGGGCAGCGCTGGGCCGACATCGCGGCCCTCAACCCCGGCGTCCCCGGAGTCACGGCCGCAAACCACCCCTTGGCTCAGGGCACCGTCCTCAACCTGCCGACCGACGCCCACACGGCCACGCCCCAGGCCTCCCCCGCCCGCGACAGCAAGGCCGCGGAGCGGCACGTGACCGTGCACGCCGGTGACAGCCTCTCGTCCATCGCCGAAGCCGCGTACGGCGACGGCGACCGCTGGCCGGACATTTTCAACGCGAACAAGGACGCACGGCGACCTGACGGACACCGCCTCACCGACCCCGACCTCATCTACCCCGGCCAGGACCTCGTCCTCCCCGGCACGCCCGCCGCACCCGCGCCCGCGCTTCCGGCCCCCGCCCAACCGACAGTGCCCACTGTCCCCTCCGCTCCTGCAACTTCGGCGCCTGTCACGCCCGCCCCCGCGACCGCAGCCCCTGCCACCACACCCGGCCCCCACACAGTCCCCGCCGCGCCCGCCGCCGGCGACAGCCAGGCGGCCGAGGCGAGTCCCGCCGGGTCCATGGACCTGTCACCGGTCTCGCTATGGCTCGGCGCCGGCTCCCTGGCCGCCGCCCTCCTCGGCGCCGTCGCCCTGCGCCGCCGCCTCCAGCAGCGCCGCCTACCCGCCGGCCGACACATCCCGCTGCCCACCGGCCGCGCCGCCGCCACCGAACAGTCCCTGCGCGCAGCCGAACAGCCCGACGGCCTCGACCTGCTGGACCGGGCGCTGCGCACCCTGGCCCGCAACCTCGCCGCCGACGGCCGGGACCTGCCCGCGCTGGAGGCTGTCGTCCTGCACGCCTCCCGCATCGACCTGCACGTCGCCGGCGACGAACCCGCGATGCGCCCGTTCACCGCGGGCAGCGGCAGCCGGCTGTGGACCTGCCCCGCATCCAGCACCGACCTGGCCGACGACGACGCCCTCGCCGACACCGACACCCCCTACCCGGCGCTGGTCTCGATCGGCTGGGACACCGGCAAGAACCTCGTCCTGCTCGACCTCGAGCACGTCGGCGCGCTGCGCCTGACCGGGAACCGGACCACCGCCCGGCAAGTCCTGCAGGCCGTCGCCATCGAGCTGGCCACCACTCCCGGCCCCGGCCACCTGGAAATCACCGTGACCGGCGACAGCGCGACAGGTCTCGAGAACGCGGTGCCCGACCGCGTCGACAGGATCGACGACGCGGCCGCCGCCGTGGCCGCCCTGGCCGCCCACACCGCCAGCCAGCACAAGGCCCTGGCCGCGCTCGGCACAGCCCACCTGCGCCAGGCCCGCCTGCACGGCACAGCGGGCGACTGCTGGACCCCGCGCATCGTGCTGGCCCAGTCCCTGCCGGCCGACGACGAACGCGAACTGCTCGCCACCGCTCTCGCCGAGCCCCGCACGGCGGCCGCCGTCGTCACCGTCCTCGACGCCCCGGACACCGGCAGCACCACAGCGGGCGGCTGGACCCTGGCCTGCCCCGCGCCGGGCGAAGCGGTCGTCCTGCCCGGCTCCCAGCTGGCCGTGCACCTGCAGGGACTGGCCGACGAGCACTACACCGACGCCGTCTGCCTCCTGACCACCGCAGCGCGCACCGACTCCGTCGCCGCGCCCGCCTGGATCACCGACACCCAAACCGAGCCGGCCGACCGCCCGGTGGGCGGCACCGTGCCGGGTTCCGGCCCCGCCGACGCCCACGACCCGGACGGCACCGGTCTTGAGACGGCGCCCGGCCCCACGCCCGAGGACCAGGACAGTGCGACCGTGCCGGACGGCAACGGGTCGGTCGCCGCCCCGGGCGAGGAGGACGGCCTGCCCACCGAGTACGCCGAACTCGAAGCACAACTGGAGGACAGCCCACTCATCCCCGAGACGTTCAGCGAACCGGCAGCCGAGGCGGACAGCACGGCCGCAGAACCTGCGCCGGGCCCCACCCTCGCAGACATCCTCGCCGAAGACGGCCTGGTGGACACCGCCCCGCAGGGCGCCCCACCCGGGACCCTGCGGCCCGTCCCGCCGCCGCCCGCGCTGTCACGACTCGTCAAGCCCGTCGCTCCAGCAGCGCCGGTCACCCCTGCTGCTCCGGTCGCTCCGGTCGCTCCGGCGATCCCCCGGCCCACCCCCGGCAACATGCCCGCAGGCACCAGCACCACCGAAGGGCCGGCCGTCCTGCTGCTCGGCCCCATCGCCGTCGAAGGCGCCACCGGCCGCATCGAATCCAACCGCCGCCGCACCGCCACCGAACTCGTCGCCTACCTCGCCCTCAACCCCGGCGTCGACCACCACCACATCGACGCCGCCCTGTGGCCAGGCCAGATGGTCAGCAAGCAAGTCCGCAACGCCGCCATCAGCCGCGCCCGCACCTGGCTCGGCACCGCCCCCAACGGCACCGCCCACCTCCCCCGCGTCCAGGACACCAACGACAGCCGCTACCGCCTGTCCCCCACCGTCGACTGCGACTGGCACACCTTCCAGCACCACGCCCGCACCGGCCTCGCCGACCCGAGCGAGGACGGCGACCTCGCACTGCGCCGCGCCCTCGCCCTCGTCCGCGGCCGGCCCTTCACCGGCATCGATCCCGGCCGCTACACCTGGGCCGAACCCGCGATCCAGGGCATGGTCTCCGAGATCACCCACGCCGCACACGAGCTGTCCACCCGCCGCCTGCAAGCCCGCGACATCCCCGGCGCACTGTGGGCGGCCCAGCGCGGCCTGCTCGCCGCCGAGGAGAACGAGCTCCTCCACCGCTGCCTCTTCCGCGCCCACCACGCCGCCGGCGACACCCAGGCCCTGCGTGCCTGCGCCGCCCGCCTCGCCGCCATCAACCACAAACTCGGCGACATCGACATGGACACAGAGACCACCGTCCTGCTCCAACAGCTGCTGCCCCGCACCCCCGTCAGGCGCTGACAACCGCACAGGAACAGCCTCCTGCAGGGGATTCCCGCAGCTCGCAGCTATCGCTATCGTGAACGCCCCGGCTGGCGCGGACGCGCAGTCGGCCCGCCTGCCAGGGACCGCCCGGGCACGGATCTCGACCGTCCGTCCCGGCTGCCGGGCGTCTTCGGGGGCGCCACGACCGGCCAGCAGCCCCTCGCAAGCACCGCCAGGCCCCTGCCGCAACCCCCCGCAGCAGGGGCCCCGGCTTACCCGGGGGCGGGACTGGCGCCAGCCCCGGCCGGACAGGGCGGTGCCGTGTGGGGGCGCTCAGCCAAGGGCGAGCACGGCAGGCAGGGAATAGCCCGGTCCGTCTGGGCCGGGTATGACGAAAGCCCCCGCTTCCCGAAGGAACGAGGGCCTCCGCGCTGCCGGACTACTCGGTGACGGTGGTGGCCTTGGCGGTCTTCTTCGGTCGGCCGGGACCGCGCTTGCGGGCGATCAGACCGAGCTCGGTAAACGTCTCGTCGGACGCGATGGCCTTGAGCTCCGGGTGTTCCTGGGCGATGTGCTGCAGCACTCGGTTGATGGCGGCCTCATAGCCCGCGCGAGTCGCCCCGGATGCGCTGGCGATCCACTGGCGCTCCTCCTCACGGGCCCGCACGTCGAAGCCCGTCTTGGCCAGGGTGCCCTCGAAGAACAGGTGCGACGCGACGGTCTTGGTGCCGTCTTCCCCGCCGGTCGTCTTGAGGTCCTTGCGCCCCCACGGGATCCCGGCCAGCGCGTCCACCGCCGTGCGCGGGGAAACGCCGGCGATCCGGGCCGCCGCGATGGTGTTGGAGATGACGTGCAGGCCGGCCGCCGCGGAGTGCAGGTAGCGCTTGCGGAACTCGCCGACGGTCAGGGTGCCCTCGGACATCTCGCGCCAGCCGGGCACACGCTCGAATGCGTAGTCCAGGATCTCTACCACCTCGTCGCCGATCGCCTCCAGTGCCTTGTCACCGGAGCCGTCCACCGCCGTCCATCGCTTGACGACGGCCTCCAGGTGCGTCTCACGGGCGTCGGGGGTGCGGTCGCGCACGCCGACACCCGCGATGGCGGCGGCGGCCGAGCGAACCGCAGCCGCCGGGTAGAGCCGCTCGAAGGTGCTGCCGTTCTCGGCGGCCTTCTTCTTGTGCGCGGCGTCGGCCAGGTAGCTAGTCCGGCCCTCGCACAGCTTCGCGTTCTTGATCACGTACTGACCGAGGCGGTTCTGGATGCTCGCCTTGTCCATGACGGCGATCAGCGAGGGCGAGATCGGCTTGGTGGACGCCATCTTGATGAAGAGCGTGGAGAGGATGTCGCGGTCCCCCTCCAGCAACATGGTCATCTCCACCGCGGACTGCTCGATGTACCGGCGGACCACCAGGGTGTCTCCCTCGGTGGCGTCCTTCACCGCCGCCCAGACCCGGTCGATGGCGAACTCGCGGTGCTGGCCATCGACCGACCAGATGGTGGGCGCCCCCTCGCGGACGGTGATCTTCACGAGGAACACACCCGGCATGACCTCACCGAGCTTCTGGATGTCCACGAACTCGGAGTCGGGGTCCATGCCGACCACCAGGGTGCCCAGGTAGGGACGGTCGGACGTGCGGATGCCCTCGGCGATCTTCTTGATCTGAGACTCGGAGATGTCCCGCTGCCCGGGGTCGCTGGTGTCGTTCAGGTCGTAGTCGCTGCGGGTCAGCAGTGACTTGAAGTTCCACAGCTCGGCGAGCATGGGCATCGGCTCGGACCATACGATCTTCTGCAACTTGCCGGCGCTCGACATGAGGCCGACCCGCTCGAAGCGGATGGGGGCCTTGCCGAGCATGGCGCTCAGCTCGTCAAGGCTCGGGGTAGCGAACGTCAAGGCGATAGCCTCTTCCTGCGGGCATGCGTGTCCGCGGTCGGGTCGGCCCGGCGGCGTGCTTGTCCAGAGCCCATTGCCGCCGGGCCGACTGCGTGTGGTGTGCGCCACGCTACCCGACCCAACAGGGTGCTGACTATTTTTCAGCGAAAACTAAAAACCCAATCAAAAATTAGCCTGGCCTATTTTTCTGGTGTTCGATCCTCGCGACCACGGCGGCCCGCGCCGCCGTCGTGATGGCGCGCGACGGCCGCCAGCAGCTCCTCTGTCGCGGACCGCAGCAGCTGCTCCCGGCGCCACCGCGCTTCAAGATCACTCCGTGGCGGCTTTGGCCTCACCTTGGCCGACCTCAGGGTGGTCGAAACCCATCTCGTCAGCGACGCCGAAGCTCCTGACCGGCCTCGACCTGCGCGCGACCGCCCTGACCGTCCGCACCGCGGCCATCGTCCGCGACGCGGGCCTGGACGGCATCGACGGCCGCATCCAGGTCTTGCGCACCGAGACCGCCACCGCCGGCATCACCACCGCGCAGGCCGCGCTCGAGCTCGCCGCCGCCTTCCACCACGCCGGCCACGGCGGCGATGCTGCCCACGCGGCCGCCCAGGCCCGCCTGCGTGACCTCGCCCGCGGCGGCGACTACGCCCGCTATGCCGACCTCGCCCATTTCATGGCCGGCCAGCACCCCGCCACCCCGACGGCCGTCCGCTGGCTCGACACAGAAGAGACCGGGCACACCAGATGGCGGTCGCTGGTCACGGCACGGCAGACCCACCTGCAGATCGGCGGCTAGAAGGACGACATCGCTGTGGCGCCGGTGGAGCTACGCCTCGGGGCCGGCCGCTCCAATGCCAAGGCCCTCCCCGCTCGGCGTGCTGTGCAGGTCGGGGATCTCGAGCAGGGCGACATAGACCATCTCGCCGACCTGCCCCGGACGGTACGGAGGTGCGGCAACCACGTCCCAGTCCTCCGCGGTCAGGCCGGGCGCCGCCATTTTCAAGATCGCGTCGACTGCGGGCGACGGGCCGCCCCTCCATCGCTGCGGCAGTTCCTCGACGAGCCAGAATCATGCCTAGGGAACATGAGTTGACTGCTGCTCAGACTGACCCCGCGCAGTCACATCCGGCGAAGAGACGTTCCGACGAACTCCCTGAGCGTCTCTGAGGTTCGAATGCTGCCGTCGACCTCGGCCGGTACCAGCCCCTAACGCCCAGATCGGCTGCAGACGGCTGCCGTCCGGGGCGCCTCTCCACTCCCCCGGACGAAAGGTCCCGCCGACAGGCGAGGCCTGGGGTGTAAACGGCGTTTACACCCCAGGCCTCATTCCGTCCGTGCACCTGTCCGCATCTGGCGGTCGGCATCAGGAGGTCCTCGATCGGATCTCCTGAATGATCTCCCCGAAGCCGGGTTCGCGCTGGAGGAGGGCAAGGAGCGCGGAGGTGACGTTGACGGCCTCGCGCAGGTCCATCGCGGAGCGGATGGTGTGCGCTGCCTCGATGAAGTCGGACGGGTCGAAGGTCACGTTCACGATGCTCGGCTGTCCGGTCTGATCGGCTTCGCGCTGCTCGGGTACAGCGGTCGCGAGGATCGTCTGCGCGGCGACCCCCAGGCTGTCAGGCGTGATGCCGGTAGCTGTCGGCAACGCCGTGCTGCTGGCTGCGGGGGCGTGGGCTTCAGGAGCGGGTTCCGCAGAGTGATGCACGGCGGGTGCCTGCTGTCCGGAGGGAGCAGGGTGTACCGCGTTGTCAGGTGCTGCAGGGTGCGGCAGTCCGGCGGGCCGGGTGCCGGCCTTGGTCGCGGCTTTTGCCTGCTCCTTCGCCCGCGCCGCTTCCTTGGCGGCATCGGCCTTAGCAAGCTGCTCGGCGGCAGTCAGCTTCCCGGCCCTCGCCTCGGCACCGATCTTCCGGGCCTCCTCGATCGCGAGCTCTCCGCTGCTGGCCTGCTCCTGAAGCTCAGGAGCCAGGTGCAGCAGGGCCAGGCGCTGCCCGACCCAGGCGCGGGACTTGCCGAGCTTGCGGGCAACCGCCGCCTGGTTGCCGTCGTACACCGTCGTGAGGAGCTGCTCGATGGCCTGGGCTTCCTCGAGCGGTGAGACGTCCTCGCGGTGGGCGTTGGCGATGAGTGCGGCTTCGACCATGTCGGAGGCGCTGTCGACGAGTTCGTCGTTGAGGTCGACCCGCAGGGTCTGAAGGCCGGCGTGTCGGGCGGCCATGAGCCGCCGGTTGCCGTCGAGCGCGACGAAGTCGGCGTCGCCGATCGCCGCGGCCTGGTCCGGGTGTGCGTCGAGGAAGGCGACGCGGCTCACCACGGTGATCGGGACGATCTGCTGGCGGCTGAGACTTTCGGCGAGTTCCTCGATCGTCTCGGGCGCCATCGTCTTCCGCGGGTTCAGCGGGTTGAAGACGATGGATGACACCGGTGCAGACGACGCACGGCGGACCCGGCCGGTCGCGTCGAGGGCCTCGCTACGTGCGACGACTTCGTCATGACCGCGTGCGTCGCCCTGGGCGAGGGCGCCAAATGCCCCTCCCCCGCCGGCCAGCTTCTTCGCGATGCTCATCCGATCCCCCTTCGGATCTCGCGCATGCGCTGCGCCTGGATTGATGTGGGTGCGTACATCAGGAGCGGCTGCTTGACGTGGACGGCCTCCCGCTGCTCCTTGAGGTCGGGTACGACGGCGACGACGGGCGGCGTGCCGAGGGACTGCCAGCTCTCGAGGGAGTGCGTCGCGACGTAGCCCTTGCGCTTGTCGAACTTGTTGACGACCAGGCCGAGGCGGTCGATCTCGACTTCGTAGTCGAGGCTGACGGTGCGGATCTGGCTGTCGAGCATGGCGTAGGCGTCGGCGGAGGAGTCCTCGGCTTCGACGGGGATAAGCACGCCGGAGGCGCCCTTGGGCTCGTTCTTGCGGCGGTGGCCGTAGTAGAGGCCGGCGTCCATGGCGAGGCCGAGGTTGGGCGGTGCGTCGATGACGATGATGTCGAAGTGCTCCTCGAGCGGAGCGAGGGCGCGCTGGAGGCTGGCCTCGCGGGGTCCCCGGATGGATCCGAGGCGGGAGTCCAGCAGGAAGGCGTCGAAGCTGGAGGGCAACAGGAACAGGCGTCCGTCGAAGTGGTCAGGTGCGATGGGCACGACCTGGTCCAGGAGCGAGCTGGCGACGCGGTCGCGCTCGACCATGTGCGTCACGAGGCTTTCCTCGCCGGGCGGGACCTGCTTGACGCCGAGCTGGGAGGTGAGGTGGCCCTGCGGGTCGTAGTCGACGAGAAGGGTTCGCAGGCCGGGCAGAGCGGGCTTCTTGGAGGCGCCCTTGGTTCCGGGGAGTCCGAGCGCTATGGCCTGGCCGACGCCTCCGGCGACGGTGGTCTTGCCGACCCCGCCCTTCTGGTTGCAGACGACGATGCGTCGCGTGTACTGGGGGATCGTCAGTTCGCTGAGAGCCACACCGTGGGAGTCGATCCAGACGCGGACTGCCTGGGCGAGTCCCTGGACGAAGGAGATGTCCCGCATGGTGCAGTCGGCCTTGAAGGCGTCGTACAGGCCGGCGGGGAGCCAGGTGTTCCAGCTCTCGGCACCAGCGGTGTCGATGGTGGGGTTGTCGCCGGCGGGGCGGGCACGCCATTGCTCGACGGCCTCGGTGACTGCGTCCTGCATGTCGATGCCGAGCTGGGCTGCCCGGGTCTTGAGTTCCTGGCGGAGGGAAGCCGGAAGCTTGGATGCAACCTTTTCCCGAGCGCCATCGGAGTATGGAGATGCCATGACGTCACCATAGTGGCGCCGCTTCGATTTGGAAGCATCTGGGTGCGTGTTTGGGCGTCAGATGCGCTTCGAGGTGTAAACGACGCTTACTTGAAGATAGACAAATCAGTCATAACCTTAGGAATCGTCAACGGTCCGGCGTGCAGTTGTGCAGGCCCGGCCCACAGATGCATCCACACTCGGAACCTAACCTGATGCGGCGAGGCACGGCCCGGGCAGCCGCCAGGAACCGTCCCGCGGGGGGCGCCCGGCTGGCGAGCATCATTTGTCGCACTCTCACAGCCGCTGCCGCGGCAGCGGCAACGTGGACGAGTCGGCGATGTAAACGCCGTTTACTCGGACGGCTCTCGACCTGCCTTCGCCCAGCCCTGCGCCTCGCCCTAACAACTTGGTGCGCGATAGACGGGGAGTGTGGGGGGCGTCGTGGATGATCATGAGCCATGAGGTCGGAGTGGGCTCGTGGGGTGTTGTCGCATCG
>NZ_JBFBJY010000097.1:0-25668 GCF_040702125.1 Kitasatospora sp. NPDC085895
CTCCAGGACGTGGGAGAGCGCACGCACCATGCCGCACCCCGTCCTGCGAGTGCTCGACGCGGCCGACCCAGTCGATGAGCTGTTCCTCCCCGAACCTGCCGGCACGAACGGCGCGATCCCTGCGCCGCGTCGCCGCGGCGTGCACGTCGACGAGCGCGCAGGGAACTCGGCCCAGCTCGAAGAAGCCCTGCGCCTCGGCGAGGAACTGCGCGGTTACCCGCCGGGCGGGAACCCGCGGCCGGCACCTGGCCTACCCGCCAGTGCGGCCGGGGACGAGTGTGACGGTCGCCCACCCCGCGTCTCCGCGCACCTCCGGGGTCATCGTCTGGGAGCGGCCCGTCCCGTGCTTGCAGACCGCGAGGCGTCGGTGAGATTTGCCCCTGTGGCGGCGTCCCGCCGGGTGGTGCCGGGGCCGTGCCAGTCCAAGCATATGACGGTTGTGTCGTCCTCCAAGTGACCATCGCCGGCGTCGACGATCGCCCCGATGAGGGTGCGGGCGGCTTCCCGGGGATGCAGGGCGCGGGTGCGGACGATCAGGTCCGGCAGGTCGAGGCTCTGGGCGTTGCGCTCCAGCATGCCGTCCGTCAGCATCACCAGCCGGTCCCCGGGCTGCAGATCCAGCGACTGCACCCGGTAGGTGTTGGTGTGGGAGGCGTGGATCCCGATACCGAACGGCAGATCGACTTTTGGGACGATCTCCCGCACCGCCCCGTCCCGCATCCGCAACGGCCAGGGATGCCCGGCATTGACGAACTCCGTCTTGCCGTCGTGCAGACCGATCCGCAGGAGCTGGCCGGTGACGTACCCCTGGCGGCCGTGGTCCCGCATGGCCCGGTCGGCCTGGCGGGCCTGTTCGTCGAGGCCGACACCCGCCCGCCGCGCCCGCCGTAGGGCACCCACCACGAGGGTGGCCAGCAGTGCGGCGTCGACGTCGTGGCCCACGGCGTCGGTCACGGAGAGCTGGACCGTGTCCCGGTCGATCACGTAGTCGAAGGTGTCGCCCCCGACGTGGTCGGCGGGCTCCAGCGCCCCGGCGACCGCGAACTGCGCTGCCTCGCACGCCAGCGACGCCGGGAGCAGCCGGTGCTGGATCCCTGCGGCCAGGCTCAGCGGGACGGTGCGTCGGCCCCACTGGTACATGTCGGTGAAGGGCCGGTTCGCAATGACGATGTACGCCAGTGCGTGCGCCGTCTCCCCGATCTCCCGCATCACCTGCGCATCCGGCGCGAGGGGCAGGAACAGCTCGAGGAGCCCGATGGCATCTCCGCGATTGGTCACCGGGGCGATGATCCGCACCAGCGTTCCGTCGCCGGTGTCCTCCACTTTCGGCTGCTGGCTGCGGATCACGTCGTCGTACAGGGTGCCCCGCAAGGAGATGCGTTGGGCCGGCTCGCCGGTCTCGACACTTCCCGCGGCGCCCAGCCGCACGACTGAGCTGCCGCTGAAGTCGGTGATCAGGAAGGAGACCGACGCTGCCCGAGGCGCTCCTTGAGGATGCGCGCGACCACGTCGAGGGACTCCACGGGCGCCGCGGCCTCCGCGGCCTCCAACGTCCCCGCCAGAGTCGTCGCCTCGCCCTGGCGGCTGCGACCCTTAGGAGGACGGGAGGACTGCCCGTCGCCCTCGCCCGGCCTTCCTGCGGTCACGGTGACTCCTCACTGCTCGAGAGCCCGGTTCGGTGCGCGAAAGATCCACTCCAGCTTGGCGCCGGGTGGGTCGCATTGCACCACGAGAGTGCCCCGGCCCCCAGCCGTCCAGCCCACCAGCTTCCTGATGCCCTCCGAAGGCCAGTCATGTGGCTGCCAGGAGGATGGCCGTGTAGTGCGCGGTGAAGGCGGCGATGGTGAGGGTGTGGAAGACCTCGTGGAAGCCGAACCAGGATGGGGACGGGTCGGGGCGTTTGAGTCCGTAGACGAGGCCGCCTGCGGTGTAGAGCAGGCCGCCGGTGATGACGAGGGCGACGATCGTGGTGCCGCCGGTGCGCGCGAAGTCGGGCAGGTAGAAGACGGCCACCCAGCCCAGGGCGATGTAGCACGGGGTGTAGAGCCACCGGGGAGCCGCGATCCACAGGGTGCGGAAGGTGATGCCGGCCAGGGCACCCGCCCAGACCACGGCCAGCAGCACCACCTGTCGGCGGGCGGGCAGCAGCAGCACCGCCAGCGGGGTGTAGGTGCCGGCGATGATCAGGAAGATGTTCGCGTGGTCCAGCCGCCGCAGGACCGCCTCCCCGCGCGGGCCCCATGTTCCGCGGTGGTAGACGGCGCTGGTGGCGAACAGCAGGCAGGCCGACAGTGCGAACACCGAGCAGGCCGCTATCGCCGCAGCCGAGCGCGACAGGGCGATCAGGGCGATGCCGCCGGCCAGCGAGAGGGGGAAGATGCCTGCGTGCAGCCAGCCGCGCATCCTTGGCTTCAGCCCGGCCGGCGCGTGCTTCGCGTCGCCTTCCGGGATGGCAGGCGGATCGACCGCGGAGGTATGGAGGGTGCCGGTCGTGGCGCCGAGGCGGGGCTGGGACTGCCCTCCGTGTCCGGGCGGCTCGGTCTCTGCGGCGATCATGCGCTCGATTCTAGGAAATCGGCGGAAGACTGCGGCTGACGCCACTGCACATCATCCGGACAACGGGTCACTCCCGGCGACGGCCAGGCGTCGATGTAGGCCGGCGCCGGCTGGTGGTGGAGCCGAGCTCGCTTCTCTTCGACGAGCGGATCGGCCGCTGGGCCCGAGGAGCTCCCGGCCGCGCTGTTCGCGCGCAGCTGCGGCGCTACCTGCTGGCGCATGCCGGCGGTTACGTCGACGTCGACGCCGCCGCGCTGGTCACCGTCGAGCACCTCGGCCCCGGCCCGAACGGAGCCGCGCCCCGGATCTGAGCAGGCGCTTCGGCCGGCGGACCCGGACACGCGCATCTGGCCGACTGCGCGAATCCTGTCGCCCGCGGTCAGCCGCCGGGCTGCGGCCGGGGCGGCAGTGGCTGCGGCCCGGGCGGCAGCGGGACCGGCCACGGCGGCGGCCACGGCGGCGGCCAACTCGCCGTGGCGTTGCGCCAGGCGGGGCGGGCGGCCTCGGCGGGCCGGCCCAGGGACGCGGCGGTGAGGGTCCGGGCGGCCAGAGTGCTGTTGCCTGGGACGGCCGCCGAGGCCATCGCGGTGCGGGCCACGGTCGGGCGAGTCCGCGGCGGGACGACCAGCAACAGGAAGCGGTCCTGATGCCCGCCGCCCACACCGATGGTGTGGACGCTGGAGGAGAAGCGATTGACGCGTACCACCTGCCCGTCGACGGTGACCCGGTGCGGCACCGTGTTCCAGGCCGTCCGCTCCACGCTGACGTGCAGGATCGGACCGACCCGGCGGCGCAGCGCGGCGATCAGGGAGGGTAGTTCGCGCCTCAGCTCGCGCGAGCGCGGCCACCAGGCGCCGTCGAACATTCCGGTATGGGAGAGCGAGGGATCGAGGGTGAACCGTGCACTGCGGCAGTCCACCGGACCGAGCAGACCGGGCGCTTGGAAGATCGGGTACGGGAAGGTGCGGTCGGTGGCCATGGCGTGCCCGTCTCCGGCTCTCGACGAACCGGCTGAGTGGCCGGGGGTGACGCCGGCCCGGGTGCTGGCGTCTGCAACGGCCTCGGTACGTCAACACTACTGCGGGCAGGGGCCGATCCGGGGCCGCCCGGAGAGCTGGATCCAGCCTGACCCCGCGCACACCCGGCAGTACCGGAGGCCTTCCGCATGCCGGGCTCCGTTCCCGGCGTCGTCTCCGGAAAACGACAACACCGGCTTCATGCGAGTGGCGCCGGAGACTGAGCCCACGAGATGACCATGACCTTCGACCGTACGACGATGTCCCCCGCCGAACCGTCCGCCGCCGACGCGGTGACCCGCCTGTCGCTGACTCCCGCCGGTCTGCGACCTGGCCGGCTTGACGGCGACTGGTGGCCCGGGCCGTACGACCTGCTGCTGGAACTCCCCGCCCTGGCGGCGGTCCTGAACGCCCGTTGGGGCCGGGTCACCCGGGTCACACTGAACCCGACCCACTGGCCAGTGATCCCGTCCCGGATCCCGGTCGCCAGGCACGTCGTCCACGGCGGCTGGTTCGGCGTGGAGCAGGATCCGAACGAGATCGTGGTGCGTTCCTTCAGGGCGGGCCGACTTGACCTGCTGGTCGTTCCGCCAGGGACGACGCCGGGGCGGCCCGGCTGATAGCGGCGGCGACCGACCCGGCCAACGTCCGCACCGCCTCCGCGCTGACTGCGGCCGAGGCCGCCGGACTCCTGGCGGGGAGCGGTCCACCGGCCTTGAGCCGCCGGGCAGGCCCGCTCCCCGTCCGGGAGCGCCGGTTCCCGCCGCACAGGTTGCCGCCCATCGCACAGGTCCTGCCGCTCTCATGCCTGGCCGCCCCGATCCGGTGGCGCCGAGCCGTCGTCATCCTCTCCTGAGCCAGGTCCTCCGGTCGAGCATCACATGCCTCCAGAGCCGGGCCTCGCACCCGCTGACGCCGGCCAGGCAAAGCAGGGCTGATTCAAAGTCCTGGTGATCTTGCATCTGTCCTGTTCAGGGGGTGTGCAGGAGGTCGAGGGGGGCGAGTGAAGGACTCGTAGGAGACGTGGCGGAGGCCGGCGGCGATGCTGGTGTGGCCGTGGTCGCGGAGGGTGTTGATCGCCAGGTTCCGCAGGGTGGCCATGTTCTCCGGTCCGTGGCCGGTGTGGACCTGGGAGGCGTCCTCGCCGAAGACGGTGTCGCGGACGAAGTGCAGGCGGTTCTCGATGGTCCACTGCGAGCGCGCGAGCTCGCCGATCCGCCTTGGCGAAGCCTGCAGGTGGGACAGGTCGGTGAGCGCGTAGACGGTCTGCCGGGTCCGCTTCCCGGTCTTCACCTCGGTGCGGTAGCGGGTGATCTTCGCAGCCTGGATCGCGTGCGGGAAGTCCAAGCCCAGGTCGGTGACGGTCAGGGCGCGGGTCACCCGGGTCTCGCGGCGACCGTGCCCGGTGCCGCGCTGGTAGTGCCGGGCCGTGACCCGGGGCCACGGCAGCGACCTGAGCCGGCGGAACAGCGTGGGCTGGTTGGCCTTCACGACGAGCAGGTAGTGCCACCCGACACATGCTCCGCCACACCTTCGTGCTGATCCCCCCGCCACCGTCGTCGCGGTCGCCGCCGCCCCCTGGATCCTCGACCTCTTCGGCCCCGACTACGCCACCCACGGCACCCACGGCACCACCGTGCTGCGCCTGATGGCCCTGCCCGCGGTGCCGAACGTGCTGTTCGGCGTCGCCGTCCACGTCGCCCGGGTGCGCCAGGCCCTCATCTTCCTCACAGGCCTGCAGCTCGCCTTCGCCGCCCTGCTGCTGGCCCTCAGCCTGCTGCTGAGGCCCCGCTGGGGCCTCACCGGCGTCGGCATCGCGTGGCTGGCCACCGCCAGCGCCCTCGCCCTGACCGGCACTGCCCCCCCGCTGGCTGTCCGCCGCGCCACGCCAGCCCTGAGCCGTCGTCTTCGCCGGTTGGCCGTCACCCCGTTCGGCCCGTCAGCCGGGCTGCACCTCAGTGACTTTTCGACCGTGTCGGGCGCGGGCGGGTGCAGGCGCCATACGGGGCAGTGGGCGGTGTGGGACGTGAGCTCGAGGACGGTGCCGCTGCCCAGCACATGCCGGGCAGGCAAAGCCTCGGAGCGACACGTGCCCCGGGGGAGCCGAAGGCGCCGGCATGCGTGCGGCAGCCGCGCGCGGCGGGCAGGAAGGAGACGGGAGACGTCCGGCATGGGCCAAGCAGGGCGAGCCGGGGCGGTGGCTACAGCGCTGACCACCGCGCAGCCCCGGCCCACCGGGCCGGGGATCCTGCCCCCTTGAATGGCGGGCGGATCCCGGCTGCGGCCGTCCGGCCAGGCGAACACCTCACACACTCCGTGGACGCCGTCGGGCCCTCCTGGCGCGATCGCGGTCGAGCCGCCCCGGCCTTCGGCGGCGCGTGAAGACCTGCCGACACGCGGAGAATGGTGGTCGCGGAGGAGTTCGTCGGAGGTGTGCCATGCACGGTGTCGGCGGGATCTCGTGGCCAGCGGCCGGACGGACGAAGGGCGCAGGGTGGGCCGAATGGTGGCGACGGAGCCGGCTCGGCGGGCTCTGGCGCCAGGGCGCCGGGCTGGAACTGATGCAACGGTCGATGGGGTTCGCCGCGCTCGGGCTGGTCACCCTGGTACCGCTGCTGATCGTGGTCGCCGCCGTCGACCCGTTCCGCCAGCGCGACTTCGCCCACTGGTCGTCGACGGCATGGGGCTGCCCGGTCGCACCGCGGTACCGGTGGAGCACCTGTTCGCGGCCGACCAGCACATCCGCAGCACCGCGAGCGTCCTGTCACTCCTTTCCCTGGCACTGTTCGGCCTGTCCTTCGTCGCGGCGGTGCAGACCGTCTACGAGCGCATCTGGCGGCTTCCGTCGCCGTCGTGGCGGCACCTGTGGCGGCAGGTGCTGTGGCTGGGCGCGCTCACTGTGTTCCTGGTCGTCGAGGTGGAGACCGGCGCGGTGCTGCGGCCTGGCTGGTGGGACACCGCGGAGCGGCTCCTCCTGCTGGCGGCGATGAGCGTGGCGTTCTTCTGGTGGGGGCAGCACTTCCTGCTCGGCGGCCGGATCGGGTGGCGGGTCCTGCTGCCCGGTGCGCTCGCCACCACCGCCGGACTCGGCGGCCTGCGCGTGTTCTCGGCCCTGGTGTTCGACCCAATGGTGGTCTCCAATGCCGAGTCGTACGGCACGGTGGGCGTCCTGCTGGTGGTGGAGTCCTGGCTGATCGGCGTCGGATTCGTGTTCTACGGCGGCGCCCTGCTCGGCCGCTACTGGCTGGAGCGCCAGCAGCCCATGGCCCCCGCAATCGACGTCACTCAACCCCCACGGCTTGACGAATGAACCTTGACCGCACCCGCCCCGGGCCGGCGGCAGACCGCTTGCCGTTCTGCTCACCCACCGATCTGGAAGGGACCGCGCATGACGAGAACGTGAGCGACTGTGACGCGTTCTTGCGGTGGGTCAGGACGACTTTGTACAAGGCACAAGCGGCCCTGTACGACGGTGACGTGGCCCTGTACCGGGCGTTGTGGTCACGCAGAAACCCGGTGAGCGTGCTCGGGACGGAGCACAGCGCCGACGGCCGGTGCGAGGTCGACGAGCACCTGACCGCACTCGCACGCCGCTTCTCCGACTGCACGTCGTACGAGTTCGAAGCGCTGGCCTGCAACGCGATCGGAGACATAGCCTACACGGTGGGCCTGGAGTACGTGTCGGCATCCATCGAGGGACAGCCCCGCACCTACGTCCTGCGTGCCACACAGGTCTACCGGTGCGAGGACGGCGGATGGAGAATCGCCCACCGCCACGAGGACACCCCGGCCGCCGGATGACGCCTACCCCTTCGCGCTCCTGCCTGACCGCGACGTCGACGCCGAAGGCCTCGAAGCACCCACCTTCTGCGGCCTGCGCTTCCCGCTGGTGAGCGACCGCCGGGACGCTCACCGCAAGGGGTAGGCACAACCTTAAAGCCGCCTGTCCTTGGCCCAGGCAGGTCGGCTGCGCGCCTTCCACCGTGTAGCGGGTGCTTGTGCGACGGTCGTGGTGGCCGCCGCGTCGCGCCGTGCCCGGCAGGTGCGGACGGCGCAGCTGCGGCCCTGGGTGTCGGGCGCGGACAGGCGGGTGGCGGCATGGCGGGAACGGCAGCAGCGGGGGCCGCGGGGCGTACGGCGGGGGCGCGGCGCGTCCTCGCCCCGCTGGCGTTGGCGCAGTTCATCTGCAGCTTCGCCGGCTCCAACATGAACGTGATGATCAACGACATCAGCGAGGACCTGGACACCACCGTGCAGGGCGTCCAGGTGGCCATCACCGTCTTCCTGCTGGTGATGGCCGCGCTGATGATCCCGGGCGGCAAACTGACCGACAAGTGGGGCCGCAAGCGCTGCCTGCTGGCCGGGCTCATCGTGTACGGCGTGGGGGCCGTGCTCAGCGCCGCCGCGCCCGGTCTCGGCGTGCTGATCCTCGGGAACTCGATCCTGGAGGGCGTCGGCACCGCGCTGCTGATCCCGCCGGTCTACATCCTGACGACGCTGCTGTTCACCGACACGGCGTCCCGGGCCCGCGCGTTCGGCGCGATCATGGCGATGGGCGGGATCGGGGCGGCAGCCGGTCCGCTGATCGGCGGTCTGATCACCAGCGCGATCAGCTGGCGGGCCGCCTTCGTCTTCCAGGCGCTGGTGATCGTGGTGATCGTGGTGCTCAGCCGCGGGCTCGTCGACCCGCTGCCGCCCGACCCCGCCCGGCCCTTCGACACGGTGGGTGCGGTGCTCTCGGCGGCCGGCCTGGTGCTGCTGGTGACCGGCATCCTGGCCGTCGACAACAACGGCTGGCTGGCGTTCGGCCTGCTGGTGGCGGGTGCGTTGGTGCTGGCCGGTTTCTTCGCTTGGGTGCGCGGCCGGGAGCGGGCCGGCCGGGAGGCGCTGCTGTCGACGTCGCTGTTCCACAACCGCACCTCGAACCTCGGCCTGGTCACCCAGAACACCCAGTGGCTGATGCTGATGGGCGTCTCGTTCACCGTCGCCGCCTACCTGCAGGTCGTCCGCGGCTACGACGCGATCCAGACCGGCGTCATCTTCACCGCCGCGACGCTCGGCATCCTCGCCTCCTCGCTGGCCGCGGAGAAGCTGGCCCGGCGCCGTCCGCAGCGCACCCTCATCATGGCGGGCTTCGTGGTGACGATCGCGGGCATCGCCGTGCTGCTGGCGCTGGTCGCCGGGTCGCCCAGCGCCTGGGCGTTCGCGCCGGGCCTGCTGCTGATCGGCCTCGGCCTGGGCGTGATGCTGACCCCGTCGGTGAACGTCGTCCAGTCGTGCTTCCCCGAGTCGCAGCAGGGCGAGATCTCCGGTCTGTCACGCAGCATCTCCAACCTCGGCTCCTCGCTCGGCACGGCCGTCGCCGGCACCATCCTGGTGTCGGGGCTCAGCAAGGGCGCGTACGCGGCGGCGATGGCGGCGCTCGCGGTAGCCGGTCTGGGCGGGCTGGCCGCCGCGTTCCTGCTGCCGCGGGTCCGCCGGCCCACAGCCCCCAGAGCCGGCAGCGGGCCGGCGCCGACAACGCGCCCCGGCCGCTGACTCGACCAGGGCCCCTACCTGGCGAGTGCCGCAGACCTCCCGACCGACAGACAGGTCGAGGAGAACCTGGTGTGTGTCGAGACCGGCACCGATGACCTGCGCGCCGCCGCCCGCCGCCAGCGCCGCCTCGATGCTGTTCCCGCACCGCTGCGTCCCGCAGCCCGGGCTTTCGCCGACCACCTCCTGGCCCAGCGCGCCCACGCCATCCAGCACGGCCTGCGCCCCAAGCAGCCACGGACCGTCGAGGTGCGCCTGACCACCGTCCGCGACATCGCTCTGCACCTGTACGACCAGGGCACCACCACGTGGGCGAGCGTCAGCACCCACGACATAGAAGTGTTCCTGGCCCGCAACCCGGCCCGCCGCGCCGCGCACATGGCCGGCCTGCGCCAGTTCTTCGCCCACGCCCACCGCACCGGCGCAGTCCTCCACAACCCCACCGCACCGCTGGACGCCCCGCAGCACCGCGGGTTCCGCGGCCCCACCCTCACCCTCGACCACCAGCGCGCCCTCTACCGGCGATGGACCGACAACCCGGACACCCACCCCCACGAAGCCCTCATCGGCCTCGCCGCCCTCCTCCACGCCGCCACCACCACTGAACTACGCCACCTGACCGACGACGCCGTGGACACCGACCGCCGCACCCTGCACTTCCCCGGCCGCCCGACCCCCACCCCGCTCGACGCCGCGACCTGGCACGCCCTGCAGCGCTGCCTGGACCACCGCGCCCGCACCGGGTCGGCCAACCCTCACATCCTCACCACCCGCCTCACCACCACCACCCACCGCCCCGCCGGCGCCGCCCACATCCGCGACAGCCTCGCCCCCGTCGGCCTGCTCCCGCGCGCCCTGCGCTCAACCCGCCTGCTGACTCTCGCCGCCCAACTCGACATCGAACTGCTGACCGCAGCCCTCGGCATGTCCTACTCCGGCGTCACCCCCTACCTGAACCCGCACACCCGCCGGTAGGCCCGGTGCCCCCGTGCCGGTCCTGCCTCCGTCGATAAGGCGCCGTACCGCCCGGGGCGGCTCTACCAAGCCACCCCGAGGGCCTCCAGCTGCCCGCGCTGCTCGTCGCTCAGCTTGTCCCTACGGGCCCGCTGGTTGTTGACCCAGACCCCCAGCGCCACGACCCCCTGAGCGGCCCCCACAGGCTCCTTGTGGGCCCGCGGAACCCGGGCATGACCTTCCCCGCTCCACGAACCGTGCCAGGGCGGCCAGACCCTGCGCGAAGCGATCCGCACGGGACGTCTTCGGCTTCGCAGCCTCGGTCTTCGCCGCCACCAGCTCCGGGTCCTCCTCGATGCCGATCGAGGTGAGCAGGTCCTGCTGATCGCTCTCCAGGCCGGGCCAGCCGCCACGCTGCGCCACGACCCAGCGGCCGAGCTGCTCGCCCTCGAACACGGTCTCTTCGGGCAGCTGCGCCCAGTCGACGCGGCCGTCGGACTCCAGCCACCACATCCGCGCGACGCTGTAGGTGCGCTGCCAGGTGATCGGCCAGGTGGGGCACCAGAACGGGTCGATCTCCTCCAGCGCCCGCCGCCGCTCCGCCGCCAGCGCGCCATGCTCGCCCGCGGGTACCTGGGCGGCGGCCCGCAGCTCGGCCAGCCACGTCCCGATCGCGTACCCGCCGATCGACGCCCGGGCCGGCGCGGCGAGCGACCCGGCGTGCTCCTTCGCCCAGACCCGCGTCCGGCACCGACCAGATCATCCCGAGATCATCGAGCATGTCGGCCCGATACTCCGCCAACACACCCGCGGCCCGCTCGCTGCGCCGGTCCGACAGCCATTTCCCGAGCGGGAAATTCCCCTCCTTCCCGACCATCGCCGAATACGGAATGTCCAGCCCGCCGGTCTCCTCGAACCAGCGCCGCGCGTAGCCGATGCCCTCCCGCCAGAACTGGTTCTCACTCGCCAGCACCCGCGTGGCAACGAACAACGCCAGCACGTCCTCGTCCACCCGCGACTGGAACCGCACCGGCAACACGAACGCATCCGACCCGCCCTCGCCTGACCCACCCTCACCAGGCAGGACAGCAGCCTCAGCGCTGCGCCCCTTCGTACGCTTGCCGGACTTCTGCGGCACCGCGAGGGCTTCGACCACGCGCGCGTCGTGGCTGCGCAGCGCGGTGAGGATCTTGACCAGGGGACCGTAGCTGTCGGACTCCAGAATGTTCCCGGGCTCCTCCCCGGGCCGCAGGAAAATGGGCACGATCAGGGAAGCGGTCTTGCCCTCGCCGGGCTGGATCCGAAGGGCACGGCCGATGGCCTGGACGATGTCCACCATGCTGCCCCGGCCGGTGAGTACGACCGAGTCTGCCTTCGGAATATCCACGCCCTCACCGAGGACACGGCACTGGGACACGATCCGATGCCGCAGACCATCGTCCTCCCCGCCCCGCCCGAAATCCCGGATGACGTCCTTGCGGAAATCCACGCCGTGCTCACCGGAAAGCCACTGCGCCCACATCTCAGCCGGATATTTCTGCGGTTTGTCCACATGCAGCTTCTCCACCGTCTGGTTCAGCGTCTCGGAGAAGTAGCGGGCTTCGAGGGTGCGGTTGTGAAACGTGATGCACCGCTCCAGGCCCCGCTCGACCATCGTCTTGACCACCCCGGCCTGGATCGCCGCGAGGTGCGCGGCCGGCACCTCGTCCCCGCTCCCATCGGCGGCCTCGCCGACACCGGGCCCGAACGGCACGCCCTGCCGCGCCGCACCGTCACGGTCGGCGGCCGGGTCGCGCAGCTCCAGCACCACGACCTCGAACGGGGCCAGCAGCTTGCGGTCGATGGCCTCCGCCAGGCCCAGCGTGAACACCTGCGGCCCGTACACGCGCTGGTCGTCCATTGACACGGCGAGTTCCTCCGGTAGCGGCTGCCGGGCGTCCTCGCGCCGCTGCATGGCCGCGCTCGGCGGCGCCCAGATCCGCGGGGTGGCGGTCATGTACAGCCGCCGCTCCGCCGGGATCTCCGCCTGGTGATGGACCACGGTCCAGGTCTTCTCGACACTTCCCGAGGACCGGTGCGCTTCATCGGCCACCAGGAGCGCCAGCGGCGGCAGCGGCTCGTCCTCGTGCTCGGCCCAGTAGGCGTAGGCGTCCGCGACCGCGCCGACCGAGGTGTAGGTGGCGAACAGCGTGGTCGGCCGGCGGTGCTTCGCGGCGTGCTGCAGCCACATGCCGATCATCAGCGGACTGGTCGTCGCCCTCACTCCGAACGGCAGCTCACCGTCGACCAGGGAGCAGACGGCGTGCATGGTTCCGGAGCGGCCGGCGGCCCGCCAGGAGCCGATCATCTGCATCAGCAGGTCCAGCGTTGGCACGACGACCAGGACCACACCGCGCGGGGCGAGCTTCTGCCCGGCCGCCGCCCCCACGTAGCTCTTCCCGGAGCCGGTGGCCATCTGCACCGTGACCTGCAGACCACCCAGCGGCACCGGCTGCCCGGGACGGGGCGTCAGGCCCCGCACGATGGCCGCCAGCGCCTCCTCCTGGTGCCCCCGCAACGAGATACCGGCGGCAGTCCCGGTGGCCGTCGGGCCGGGCTCCACGATGCTCACGAAGACGTGCTCCTCTTCGGTGTTCGGCTGACACGCCCGGTGGTGCCTGCTTACGGGGGGAGCGGCTCCGGACCGCTCCCGAGCCGCGGCCTGGCCGCCGACTGGGGTGGTCGTTCCACCTCATCGGCCGGCTGCGGCGGCGGCCGTCTGCGCCGGCCGCCCGGTGTGCGCTACCAGTTGCGGTAGATGTCGCGGCGGTTGCCGGCGGCCAGGACCCAGACGATCAGGCGGCCGTCGTCGAGGGTGTAGACGATCCGGTAGTCCCCGACGCGCAGGCGCCACCGCGCGTTGTGGCCCTGCAAGGCCTTGACGTCGAAGGCGCCGGTGTCCCCGTGGTCCAGTGCCTGCTGCAGTTCGGTCAGGCGGCGCAGGATGCGCAGGGCATCCGGCCGGGGGATCTTGAGCATGTCCCGCTGGGCGTGCGCGGTGAACTGCGTGACGTGGCCCACCGCGTCAGTCCCGCCGATCGCGCAGCAGCGCGGCCATCTCCTCGAGCGACACCGACCCCTCCAGGCCCTCGGCCTCGGCCTCGTCGGCCAGCCGGTTCAGCCAGGTTTCCTCGACCTCGTCGGCCAGCCTGCTCAACCGCCGGTACTCGCGGACGTCGATCACCACGGCCTCTTCCTTGCCGCGGCGGGTGATGATCGTCGGTGTCTCGTCCCGCCGGGCCCGGTCGAGGACATCGGCCAGGTGGCTGCGGACCTCCGCCATGGAAGCAATCACAGGCTCAGACATGCAACAAGTGTAGCAGATGTACATCTGTGGCATGCTTGTGAGCTTGCTTCCCGGCGCCCGGCTGCCCGGTGGCGGGGAGCCGGGCGCGTCTTCATCCACAGCGTCGCGTGGAGGGCTCAAGGACGGCCTCGCGGTCGCCGACACCAGTGGGGGAGTCCTGCAGGGAGTCGCCGCCGTGGACATCGCCCCAGCGCGCTCCGAAGCCGGGCAGGTCATCGGGCCCACGGTTTTCATGGCCCGGACGGAAGCCGGAGGCCGGGCCTTCCCGGGCCGGACCCGGGGGCCGTGTCCGTGCCGGTATTGGCTGAGTGCCCGTCATGGGCAGCGGTGTGCACGGGGTTTCGCGGCCGGTGCGTCAGGGCCCCGGCCTGCTCTTGTCCCGGTCGTCCGCATCGCGGCGGTGGCGCGGTTCGGGGTGATCGGCCTTGCCGCCGGCGCGGCGGCGAGGCCGGCCAGTGGGGGTGTGCTGAGCGGTGGGGGCGTAGGGTGAGTATCAGCTGGTCGGCTGGTGCCGGCCGGCGCCGGCCGCCGCTTCTTCGATCACAGCGAACTGGGTTCTCGTTGGCGACGTGTTGACACGTTCGTGTTGCGAGTCAGGGAGCTGTGCGATGACGTCGTCGTCGAGTGCGGAGTTGAAGGCGAGGACCGTCCGGGTGGGGCCGGTGGTGGTGTGTGCGTTCACCGGGGACCTGCTGATGGACAACGAGGCGGTCGCCGTAGCCGCCCTCGACGGGGCGCTCGGGCTGGGCCCGGCGGTGCTGGCGGTGGACCTGAGCGGGGTGGAGTTGTGCACTTCGGCCGGGCTGAGCCTGCTGCTGACCGTTCGCCGCACCGCGCACGACCGGGGCGTGCCGCTGGTGCTCGTCGCGCCCGGTCGAGGGGTGCGCCGGGTGCTGGAGGTGACCGAGACCGGCTCCCTGTTCCCCGTCTTCGCCACGGTCGAGCAGGCCGCGCGCGCCCACGCCCGTGGGAACGGGCGCGGCCCCCACCATGCCGAAACGGTGTAGGCCGGGGGCGGCGGGGCAGGCGCGAGGACGGGTCACCGCGCTCGCCGCTTCTTCCCTGGATTCACGATGCCTCCACCCACCACCGAGAGCACCCGCCATCGCCGGTTCGACTTCCGTCCCGGCGACGGCACGGTCCTGGGTCTGGACTTCCTGCGTCAGGCGCTGGCCGACTGGCGGCTGAGCGCCTCGCCCGTCGCCGTCGACGCGCTCCTGGTCGCCGGCGAGCTCCTCGCCAACGCAGCCGACCACACCCCCGGCCCGCAGCATCTGGACCTGCAATGGAACGGCGAGTGCCTGTGGATCGCGGTGACGGACCCCGTGCCCAATCCACCCCGGCCGCTTCCGTACCGGCCGGAGACGGCCCACGGGCACGGCCTGGTCATCGTCGAGCGGCTGTCGGCGCTCTGGGGGCACCGGCCGCACCGGCCGGGCAAGACCGTGTGGGCCGAACTCCCGGCCCCTGCCCCCCGCTCGCGCTGAGCGGACCCTTCGGCGGCGCCGCGGCCCCCCGGCCGCCTCGGCGCCGCGAGTGCGCAACGGCACCGCGAGTGCGCAACGGCGGCGGCAGCGCAGGGCGAAGAGCCTCCGTGCCCCTGATTCCCGCGCCGGGGCGGTACCAGGGCGTGCGACCTGCCGTCGGCCCGGAACCCGCCCCGGTGCCGGGGCCGGATCGCGAGCACTGTGCGCCTGGACCGTGACCTGCTGTCATCCACGATTCAGGCGTTGCGATACCGGAATCGCCGATCCTATATTGGTGGGTGTGAGTACGGATGCAGACCATGAGCCCCGGACGGGCTGGACGTTCCTGACGAACCACGCCCGTATCCTGCTGATGATCTCCCGTGACCCGGAGGTGCGGCTGCGGGACCTGGCCGACGCGTGCGGACTGACCGAGCGCGCGGTGCGGGCGATCGTCGCCGACCTGGAACACGCTGGCTACCTGACCCGGGAGCGGGTCGGGCGGCGCAACCGCTACCGGATCGTGCCCGGCACACCGTTCCGCCACCCCGCCGAGGAACACTTCGACATCGGCATCCTGCTCAGGACGCTGGCCCGGGAGGGCCCGGGCCACCGACCCCCGTCCGGCCGCGGCGAGTCGGCGGGCGGGACGCCACCACCGAGAGAAGGGGAACGGGCCGGACGGCGGCCCACCGCCGTGACACCGCCCGGCGCCGTTCCCGCCCGAGAGGCCACCGGCCGAGACCGGGGCCGGGAGGGTGAACCGCCATGACCGACCGCCTCACCCCGCCAGCCCCCGCACCCGGCGATCCGCCCGGGGACGGCCACTCCGCGCGCCGCACCCTGGCGGCCGCTTTCGGCCGTCGTCACCCGGACACGGTCCACATCGGCCCGTCCGGCGTGAACCGGCTGCGGGCCGTGCTGTGGGGCGACGTCGACATGGACAACGCCCGCACCCTGGGCCGGGCCATGGCAGCGGCGCTGGACGACAGCTCCGAGGGCCTCGACGTCGACCTCGCCGCCGTCGACTTCTGCGGCAGCAGCGGTCTGCACGTCCTGCTGGCGTTGCGCGAGCGCGCTGCCGCGACCGGCAAGAGCCTCGTCCTGACCGCGGTCAGCCCCGCCGTGGCGCGGCTGCTGGAAGTGACCGAGACCGACGCCCTCTTCGCCCGCCGGCCCCTGCCGGACGACGGCGACGACTCCGCCGAGGAGTTGCCCGCCTGACCGACCGGGGGAGTCTCACCACAGGCCGACTGACCACGACCCTGCCGCCGGAGGCCCAGATCAACGGCCGGTCGGAGCCGAACTCACCCGACATGCCTCTGTGCGCCCGCCTGGTGGGTCCCGGCCGGGGCCGCCACGCGCGCACGGTGCGCGCACGCGAGGATCGCCCGATCCGGTCACGGACCATGAGGCGCGCGTGCCGCGGCGGTGGCTGTCCTGTGCGGGGAGCACCCATCGAGCAGGTTGCCTACGGAATCGTCTGCCGACTGGCCTGCGGAATGGTCCAGCAAGTTGCCCGGCGAATTGCCTGCGGAGTCGCCCGCGAACTCGCCCGACCGGCGCGCCCGGGCAAGGAGCGTGACCTGCCGGACGGCCCGTGGGGCCGGGCCGGATGGATCACAGCCCTCCACCAGCTGGGCGGCACCGCCCTGGTCCTGGCCGGCGCCGCCGGTCCCAGGGCCCACCCCACCGCCGACCTGGCATTGGACGCCATCCGATATCACCACGAAGCCGGTACCCTCCGGTAGACCGGCTGAACCAGCAGCCGACGCCAGCCAGCGGACCGTCCAGCGCTGCTGGTTCAAGGGCGCAGCCGTCCCGAAGCCGGCTGCGGCGCAGGCGATCGCGGATGCGGTCCGGGCCGGCCTGGTAGCCGCGGGTGCGGCGGGCTGCCGAGCGCGGCGGGTTCGTGTTGAGTGCGAGTGCGCGGTTCGGGTTCGCCTCCGCGGCCGGCTCTACCGGCGACCCGCGGCTGCGTCTGCTCACCCAGCACCTGCCCGGCGACGTCGTCGCCGTCCTGTTCGCGGCCCGGGACGCCGGCGCGTCCGAGGACGACCAGGCGCAGGTACTCGCCGCGGGTTTGCAGGAGTACTACTTCCGCGGCGGCGGGCGCCGCGCGTTCGGAGTGGCGGTGGGGTTCACCGGGATCGAGGGGGTCGACTTCGGTGTCCTGTGACCGGGTAGCCGGCCCCGTCCGGCGGCGCCCTGGATCGTGCCCGGTGCTCACCTGGCGCGGCTGCGCCGGCCGGCCAGGTGGTGTCAGGCGCTGGTGAGACGGGCGAGGATGTCCTGGAGTCGGCGGACCGCGTTTTCGGCGTCGCTGTACTGCTGGTCGGTCGGTTTGACGGCGCCGAAGGTGGGGCCGTCGTCGGTGGGCAGGGCGCGCCAGTGCAGGACGGGTGCGAGGGCGGTGACGGCGGCGCCGAGGAACCAGGCCATGGGGCCGTGGACACGGGCGAGGGCGATGGCCAGGGTGGCGAGGGCTTCGCGCAGGTGTTCCAGCCGGTCGACCGGGGGAAGCGCCTGCTGGATGGGTGCGGGGCCGATGGCGCCGTGCAGGTCGGTGGCGGCCTTGTCGGCGACGCTGCGGTCGGCGGGCGTCAACTCCCATATCCGGCCTCGGATCTGCCGTTCGGCTTCCTTCGCCAGATCCTCGACGGTCGCCGCCATGCCCATGTCCATGTTGATGATCCTAGACGGGCGGTCCTGTACAGAGTAAGGCGGGTCGGGGGCAGGCCGCCTGACGGGGAGTGGGAGGATCACGGTCGGCTCCCCGGCTGCACGCCATTGCCTGCCGGGGAGCCTTTCTCGCGGTGGTGCC
Organism: Kitasatospora sp. NPDC085895; assembly: GCF_040702125.1. Taxonomy (NCBI): domain Bacteria; kingdom Bacillati; phylum Actinomycetota; class Actinomycetes; order Kitasatosporales; family Streptomycetaceae; genus Kitasatospora; species Kitasatospora sp. NPDC085895. The sequence continues at coordinate 17,698 of NZ_JBFBJY010000097.1, forward strand.
GCGAGTGCCGCGTCCGGCCCGTTACGCTGCCCCTCGGCGCCTGCCGGGTCCGACGCACACTCTCCGGCGGGCGCTGTTGTCGTTCCGGGCGGTGCCGCCCGGCCTCGGCTGCTGCCGTCCACCCGGGTCATGTGCCGCAGGCCGCGAGCGTGCCGACATTGGCGCCGATCGCCGCGGCTCTAGGGTGCGAATGCGTGTTGACGGCGCGCACACCAGGTCCGGCCGCCGCAGCGACGCGGGGCGGCCGGACCCGCCCTCGACCGGCTGCGCATCCGCACCCGAGCCGCTGCACCGGTTCGGTCCGGGCCGGAGGCGGCCGGGCCCGCTCGAACATCTGACGGGGCCGGAACCGGCCGTCCGGTCCGGCCGGCTTCCGGGCCGGGAGGGCCTACGGCAGGTCCGGCGGGGACGTGCCGGGGCGCGGCGTGGCGGTGCCGATCTCGTACAGGCCGGGGCCGACCTTCCGGAACCACCCGCCCACCGCCTTCGCGAGCCTGGCCCGCTGCACGTCCACGCGGTCGATTGCGACCCCCGGCGGGATCTCCACGTACGCGCGGACCAGCGCGATCTCCTCCGGCGTCAGCTCGGGTTCCGGCACGACAGCCCTCCACAGGTCGGCAAATCTGCAGCCAAAAGGTCGTAAAGCATGGCATATGCCCGAAAAGAAGCGTTTCATGCCGCCCGCCGGGCGGAGCGAACGAGCACAGATAAGGAGCGGGCCCTGGCCGGCACACCGAAACTGGGGCCATGGAGCCACGCTTTCACCAGGGCGATGCCAAAGTGCACGCCGGCGCAGACCTCTACCGCTGCCGGGCGAACCTGCGCTGCTGGACCGACCAGATCAGCAACGGCACATCCCTCTACCCCGGCCTGCAGCAATGGGCCGGACACCTCCACTTCGACAGCGACGCGGATGCGGAAACCGTCCTGTACGCCGCCGCCCCGTACCTGGTCGTCGACGACAGCGAGGCCGCGTTCCTCGTCGAGGACCTGGACCGCCCGACCGCCACGCTCGCGATCCGCGGCAACGGCCCCGCACCGTTCTGACCCCGAAGCCCGCACCGCCGCCGGCAGCGAACCTGCCGCGCCAGGCACAGCCCGCGGCCGGCCGCCTGCAGTCCGGGAACATGGCTCCGGGGCCGGGTTGTCTGATGACCTCGTCGGACCCGGCCCCGGAGCGCGCCCAGGCAATGGCGAATCGGGCGCGCATGGATCATGCCAGGTCCCGCCCGCCACCGATCAACCAGGCCGTCAAAGGAACCCGTAGCTGCCGGCCCGGGTACGCTGCCCACGAAGGCCTCGCCAGCGGTGTCCCGTCCCGCTGGAGCGCCTCGGAGGGTCTCACCGGGGCCGTGGTTCCCCCTCTGGTTCCCCGACTATCTCCCCCTCCACCTCCCCGACCACCGGCTATCGCCGGGTCGGGCGCATTTGTGCAGGTCACGGGCCAATGTCAAGGTCCGCCGAAACCCCGGCAACCCTCTGTGTCCTTGTCCTTGTCCTTGTCCTTGTCCTTGTCCTTGGCTGTTTGGTTGTTGGGTCTGGGGCGTGCGGGGTGTTGGCGCGCTCCAGGGCCGCTGTTTGGCCCTTCTTCTTCGCGTCCGGCCGGCCGCGCGCCCGGTGACCGGGCCGGGGGTGAGGGGCGGCGGGGTGGCGGCGGGCGGGGGCGGGTTGTCGGTGGCGTGAGGTATCGAGGACCTGACGGAAGATCACCAACCGGCGGGGGAGCAGCAGCCATGGACGAGGACGAGCAGCCGGACCGACCCGGCCAGACCGACCGGCCACCGGCCGCGAAGACGCGCACCGCGTTCGTCCGCGCCAAGGCCTACCCCAACGGATCCACCGGCCCACTGCGCCACAGCGTCCTCGAGGTACTGGGCGTGCTGAAGGTGGCGACCGTCAAGCAGACCTGGCTGCTGGCCCAGCCCGGCCACGAGAAGCCGAACACGGTCGCGGGTGCGCTGCGCGACCTCGCGCTGAACAAGCTGACCGAGAAGCGCGGCACCACCTCCGGAATCCCGACGCAGCCGCGGACCGCCGACGTCACCGCCGACAGCGACACGGCCGATGCCGACGGGGCCGGCTCCGGGCCGCTGCGTCCTGCGCGACGACGGCCGGTGCGGCCGGTCGGCGCGGGAGCGGTGATCTGGGGGCTGACCGACCTCGGCCTGGACGCCGCCAAGTCGGCGCTGCCCGCCGGGCGGAAGGTGGGCGGCCGGGCCTGGTCGGTCGGCCGGACCACCGGAGCCCCGCACACCATGGCCGTCAACGACACCATCGTCGCCATCACCAGCCCCGCCACCCCCGGCGCCCCGGTCGGCACGATCGCCGACTGGACTACTGAAGCCGCCCACCCGCTGCCCGGCGACCGCGCCCAGTACGCCGACACCGTCCTCACCGCCCCGCCGACCACGTCCCGCTGCTCCTGGTCGAGGTCGACCTCCACAACGAGACACCGCAGTTCATCGCCGCCAAGTTCGACCGCTACGCCGAGTACTTCGCCCTGACCTACAACGACCCCACGCACGAGGGGCACCACAGCTCGGCGAAGAAGCTCCCCGTCTGGCGGCGCAAGTACCCGCAGGCCGGCCGCCGGAGTCTGCCGCCGATCGCCCTAGTCCTCGGTGGCGCCGGCCCCCGGGGCCTGAACAACCTGATCAACAAGTTGCAGGACCTCACCGTTCGGCATTGGGCCCCGTCCGACCACGCCCCGCTGGACTTCACTGACCGGATCCCGATCCTGGCCTGCCACCTGGAGGCCCTGCAGCGGCGTGGGCCGCACGCCGACATCTGGTGGCGCTTCGGTGCCCACCAGTGGCAGACCCTCGCCGACGCGCTCGCCCGCACCGAGTACCGCGCCCGCGTCCAGGCCCGCCTTGATGCCGAGGAGCAGGCCGCCCATGAAGCCCGTGAGAAGCGCCTGGAGGCGACCCGCTGCCCGGGCTGCAACCGCCGCTCCGACGAGATCCCCCGCGGCCGCCCCAGCGACGGCACCGAGCTCTGCGGCGACTGCCAGACCAAGACATGGCGGGAAGCCCAGGAGAAGAAGCAGCAGGCCGTCCGCGACGCCCACGCCCGACGCTGGCCCTGCTACACCTGCAAAGGCCCCCTCGGCGGCCGGCCCGGCTCCGACATGGAACGCACCACCGAAGCCCCTCCCGACGCCCTGGAATGCCCCTCCTGCGATGCCGCCCGGGTCGGCCGCCTCCCGATCATCCTGCCCATGCCCACCGCCCGCGAGATGCGCCGTGCCCGCAAGGAGAAGCCTGACGACCCGTGGTGGGAGATGCGCCTGCGCCACGCCCGCGAGCACCCGGGCCGCCCTCGCGGATGAACCGCCGCGTAATCATATGAATTTAAGGCGCCTGAGGCTGCTTTTATCCGTCCGCCAATAACGAGCAGAAAGATGCCCGGGAAAGCCCGAATCTGAATCGCCGATCCGTGGTGCACCCGGGGTGTGATCGGCCGTTCTGAGAGAGAAATTCGACGCCTCCCGAATCGATCGACCCGCACGGCAGACCGCACCGCGCATGTGGCGTGCGACCGACCAGCGGGCCGGACGGGTGGTCGGCCCGCCGACAGGACCGGGGCCGTATCTCCCACCCGGCCCCGGCCCGCCAACCGGGGCCGAGCCCCTATGGCGCTCCAGCCCCCGCCCGACTGCATGCCCGACTGTGTGCCCCACAGGGTGCCCGACTGTGTACCCGAGTACGTGCCCGGACCATCTGTCCCGCCCCGAACATCCCAGCAGCTCAGCAGGCCAATCAAGGTGACTGGCAGCCATGACAACCCCCTCTGCGCGCCCTCTCGCGGAAGGCATGGTCCGGGAACAGGTGGATGTGGGGTGTGGGTGGGTTGGGGTGGTGATGTGGGGTGGTGGGGTAGGGATGGGCGGGCGAGCGCGCGTCGGTGGTTCTCACCGGCGCTGCGCTGGCCATTCTTATGGCGGTGCCCGGCTGTGGTCGGTCGCGCGGGTGGGGCCGACTGATCCTTGCGGCGGCTCGGCACTCGGCCGCCGTCCCCGCCTGGATAGAGCTGCCGGCCCCGGCGGCCGGTATGGCGCTGGGAGATGGTCTCGGCGACGGGCTGCGTCTTACCGTCTACTCCTCGAAATGAGCAGGGGGTTCTCGTTCTCGCTGCCCGAGTGGCTCAATCAACCTGTAGAGAACAAGGAGTGGTTGAGCGTCATTGTGGTGTGGTTTTCGACGTCATCGTGCTGGCGTTCCTGTTGGTTGGCGAGGTGCGGTTTCCCCGTCCTCGCCCGAGTCGGATGCGGGAAGCGAACGCTTCGCCGACAGTGAGACACATATACGAGAGGGAGTCGTGGAGGGGGGCGCCGCAGCGATTCTTGCAGCGCAGTTCGGGGTTTCGCTCTTCCGTCATTGTTTTTGACGCCGACTCGGCGGGGATGGGGCGTGTGCAGCGCGAAGGCGATATCGGCTTGAGCCGCGTGTCGCGGTATCGGGGTAGCTGTGTCGTCTTCCTCACCCAACAAGTCCGGGGCCAGCGGGGTGTCATGCCGGTGTCCGGCTCTGGCCGTGTTCTTCGGAAGGTGTCTCATGTCCCACCGTTCCGGCCGCCTTCGGCGGTTCTGTCGCGCGTTCATCGTCCTGGCCTTGACGGTCACGGTCGGCGCGCCCGGCACTGTCGCCTTCGGCGATTCCCCGCACCGCCCCGGATCCCTGCGCCCGCGGGTGAAGTCCTGTGTCCGGCACCGGGGGCCGGCGGGGCTCATCGGCTGCCTTCGGGGAAGACACCTCCAGCCGAGGGCGTCACAGACGCGCCTGACGGCGAGCATTGACGAATTGGCGACGCCCACCGCCGATTCGGAGCCGGTCGGCATCACCGCAGGGCCGGACGACGCCCTGTGGTTCACCGAGAACGCCGCGAACGCGGTGGGCCGCGTCACCACCGGCGGCACGTTCACCGAGTACTCGGTGCCCACCAGCGCATCCGGGCCGGCCGGGATCACCGCCGGGCCGGACGGCGCCCTGTGGTTCACCGAGTCGAACGCCGACAAGATCGGCCGAATCACCACCGGCGGCACGATCACCGAGTACACGCTCCCCACCTTCGGCGCCTACCCGTGGGGCATCACCGCCGGTCCCGACGGCGCCCTGTGGTTCACGGAGCCGGGCGCCGACAAGATCGGCCGAATCACCACCGGCGGCACCATCACCGAGTACGCGCTCCCGACCATCTGGGCCTTCCCGTTGAGCATCACCGTCGGGCCGGACGGCGCCCTGTGGTTCACCGAAGTCCTGTCCGGAAGCATCGGGACGATCACCACCGGCGGCACGGTCACCGAATACGCGGTCCCCTCGTCGGGTTCGCTGCCCATCGGCATCACCGCCGGACCGGACGGCAACCTCTGGTTCACCGACGCCGGAGCAACACAGATCGGACAGGTCACCACGGCGGGTGCGTTCACCGGCTACGACCTCACCGACCCCCTCTACTTCCCGTTCCCGTGGGGCATCACCACCGGCCCGGACGGTGCCCTGTGGTTCACCGAGAACGTCGGCAACGACATCGGCCAGATCACCACCTCGGGGACGATCACCGAACTGTCGATCCCGACCTCCGCCGCCAGCCCGCTGGAGATCACCACCGGCTCCGACGGCAACCTCTGGTTCACCGAGAACACCGCCAGCCAGATCGGAAAGGTAACCCCCTAACCCCTCGGTGGTCTGGTACGACGCGGAACCCGAACACGGCCCCCCGCTCGACGAACACCGCCAGACCCTGCGCGCAGCAGTCCGCACACAACACCCTCGACTCCGCCTCCGCCACGGCCTTCCCCGTCACCAGCCCGGCGCCCAGCGCGATGCCGATCGCCGCCAGCAGGTCCCGCTGGTCCGGCTCCAGACCGGACCAGCCGGCTTGCAAGCACGGCGGATACGTACTGGGCCGTCGCGGAGCTCGAACGCCACCTGCAGGCTGCTGCTCCACGCAGAAACCCGGAGGCCGCCGCCCCGCAGGGCGACGGCCTCCAGTGCTTTCTCCGTGCCGCAGCAGCCTATCGCCCACCGGCTGGCCGACCAGCCGGGCCTACCAGTCGAGTGGCGGACCGAGGTCGTCGTCGCCGTACGCATCCCAGCGCGTTCGTCGGGATCGAAGCGGCCGAACACCTGCCGGTGGCTGGGTCGGGGCGCGCCCTTGTCGATGCACGGGTCGCGGCGCCGGGCCCGGTCCTGGGTGGTGTCCCAGGGCTCGGAGAGGAGGTGTCCGCGGTGGCAGTCGGTGCTTCCGCAGGTTCCTCGCTGGCTGTTCATGCCCGCTCCACGCCGTGCTCGGCGAGCTGCCCCGTGGTGAGCTTCGCGCGCCGGGCCTTCTGGTTGTTCAGCCACGCCCCGAGGCTGACGTGCACGGTCTCGGTGCTCTCCTGGCCGCCAGGGCCGGGGCCGGCGACGATGACCTCGAGGGGCTCCTTGTGCGGGCGCGGGACCTGTGCGTGGCCCTCCCGCTCGGCGAACGCGGCGAGGGCCGCCGGGCCCTGCTGGAAGCGGTCCGCGCGGGACACCTTGGGCTTCGCCTCGGCCGCGGCCTTCGCCGCGACGAGCTCCGGGTCTTCCTCGATGCCGATCGAGGTCAGCAGGTCCTGCTGGTCGCTCTCCAGGCTGGGAAAGCCAGCCCGCTGCGCGAGGACCCGGCGGCCGAGTTGCTCGCCCTCGAACATGGTGTCCTCCGGCAACGCAACCTAGGCCACGCGGCCGTCGGCCTCCAGCCACCACAACCTGGCCACCAAGTAGGCGCGCTGCCAGACGATCGGTCAGGTGGGTACCAGAACGGGTCGATCTCCTCCAGCGCCCCGCGCCGCTCCGGCGCAGCACCCCCGGCTCGCCCGCGGGCACCTGCGCCGCAGCCCTCAACTCTGACAACCAGGGGCCGATCGCGTAGCCGCCCACCAGCGCCCTGGCCAACGCCGCCAGGTTGTCACCGTGCTCCTTCGCCCAGACCTGCGCCCGGTCCAGGGCCTGGGCTGTTGTGGCCGGCAGGATCGTGTTTGCCGGGGCAAGCAGCGCAGTCCGCCCGGGGTGCTCGGTGCGTTGATGGGATGCGGTGGTGTTGCCCGCTTGGGTGTCGGCGAGCGGCTGCGCCTGTACGTGGACTTCAAGCGGCCGGTGATGCGGACGGGCTCGTGATCGGCTTCCTGCCGTAAACGGCCGAGGCGGGAGATCGGGTGAACGCTGTGGGCCGGTGTGGGTGCTCTTGCCTGTGCGGCATTACTGGACTGCTGTCAGGTGGGCGTAGACGACGGTGTTGTCCTGGTAGCCGCCGCGTTCGCGGTCGAAGGGCCAGGCGCAGGTGATGAGGCGCAGTTCGGGCCGCGTGGCTGGTTGGTAGACGCGGTTGCTCGGAAAGTCGGTCTTGGGATAGGTCTCGATCGCGTCGATGGTGAAGACCGTGGTTTGCCCGTCGCGGCGCTCCAGTGCCACGGTCTGGCCGGGCGCGAGGGTGGAGAGTCGGTAGAAGACGGCGGGCCCGGTGCGGGTGTCGAGGTGGCCCACGACGAGGGCGGTGCCGATTTCACCTGGCGAGATTCCGCCGTCGTACCAGCCGGCCAGGTTGCGGTCGTCCGATGCGGGTGGCTGCAGCGTGCCCGTGGAGTCCAGCCGTACCGGGATCAACGGGGCGTCGATTCCCAGGTCTGGGATGCGGATCCGTGTCGGATCCGAGCGGACCAGCGCTGCAGGCGCACCCTGCGGCTGCGGTGCTGGCGCCGCCGTCCTGGCTGGGGGGTTCTGCGCCGCTCGGGGCCGGATTGGCACAGGGGCGTTGGCCTCGGAGACGGTCACCCAGGCGGTGGCCGCCAGGAGCAGCGCGATGACCAGCAGGACCATCGGCACGAAGACCGCGCCCTGCCGACGGGCAGGTACGGTCTCCACCGGATTTGCGTCGCTGGGCATGCCGCTCCCCTCCCTCTCGTCACTGGTCCACGGTGTGGTCTCGGCGCAATGACCAGGCGTGGGG
>NZ_JBFBJY010000098.1:0-25179 GCF_040702125.1 Kitasatospora sp. NPDC085895
GGAACCCGCCGCAGCCGGGCGCGGCACGGCTCGACCGGGCCGCGTTCGACGACCTGTACCGGCGCGGGGGGGCCGCGGGGCCGCCCCGGGGCCCCCCCCCCGGGGGCCGGGGGGGCGGGCCCGACCGCGGACCTGGCGGGATCAGGCGTCCTCGCCGCCGTCCTCGGGCTTGTCGCCCTCCTCGATGTCGCCCTGGAGGCCGAGGCGCTCGATCATCCACTGCTCGAAGCCGACGGAGGCCTGGGTCCAGTTCGCGGTGGTGGTCACGAAGTACTCCAGGCTGACACCGGTGCCGACGATCATCTGGGACTCGCCGATCAGGCGGACGACGCCGTCCTCGTGGGTGTGGGTGTAGACCTTCGGCCAGAGGGTCTCGCGGTTCCACTCGTCGACGAGGTCGAGGATCTCGCCCTTGCGCTCCAGCTCGTACGCGCGGTCGTAGAAGGCGCGGACCGCGAAGAGCTCCTTCTGGTCGCCGCGGAACATGTAGTAGACGCGGAAGCCCTCCCAGGGAGCGGTGAGGTCACCGTCATCGTCGACGACGTGCTTCAGCTGCATCTGGTCGAGCAGCTGGGCGACCAGGTTCTGGTCCGGCACGATCACCGGCGGAGGGCCGGCCGGGGCGCCGCCGGGCTGGCCGCCCTGCGGCGGCTGGGGCGCGCCGAACGACGGGATGGACGACGGGTCGATGCTCATGGGGTCCTCAATCTCACAGCACGGGGAGTGGTCGGCGATGAGAGACCGCCTCCATGTCCCATCCTGCCTCATCCGGGCCCGCGGGCACAGGGCCTCCCGGGCGGCGGCGGGGCGGTCCGCCGCCGAACGGTCGCCCTGGTCAGAAGATCTGCAGCCAGCGCACGGTGCCCTCCGCGCCGTTGTCGTAGTAGTGGTCGTCCTCCCAGGTCCACGGGTCGAGGTGGCGGGTCACCCCGCCGTTCACGCTGGTGTAGTAGTACAGCAGGTTGTTGCCGGAGTAGATGTTGTCGACCTTGTAGATGGTCACGTCGGCGTAGCCCGCGTTGGCGAAGCACAGGTGCCCGGACCACCCGTAGTTGTAGATGTTGACGAAGTCCGTCCGTCCGTTGCAGCTGACCCGGTTGATCGCCGAGGCCCCGGTCGCGGGCAGGGCGAGGACGAGGGCCGCTGCGGCCGCCGCAGTGAGGGCGGCCTGCTTCCATCGGCGTGTCATTGCGGTCACCGTTCCTGTGCTGGGCCGGACGGGCCGGCCGACGGTCGTGGCGGACGGGAGTGTGGCAACCGGCCCGTCGGCCGGGCCAGGTGGTTGTCAGGACGTTGAACGGCAGAACGACCGGTCGGTACGGACAAACCAGATTCTTGAGTGATTCATGTCACGCGATGGCGGATCTGAACGCGTTGCCGCCCGCCACGGCGGCGGTTAGTTTGCGGTGCAACCCTCCCGGCGGCGACAAGTGCGGCCGCCGGACGTCCGGTTGGGTGCGTCGACTGACGAGGAGTCGTACGGTGGGGGATTTCGGGGCGGGGGCGCCGCAGGACCGGTTGGGGACGCTGCTGCGCAGCCTCCGGCTGGACCGCGGGATGACCCAGGAGGAACTGGGTGCGGCGTCCGGCATGAGCGTGCGGTCCATCCGCGATCTGGAACGCGGGGTCTCCTGCCCGCGGATCTCGACGCTGCGGCTGCTCGCGCACACCTGGCAGCTGTCGGAGGCCCAGCGGGCCGAGCTGCACCGGCTGGCCCGGGCCAAACGCGACGGCGCGGGAGAGGCCCGGGGGAGCGGGGCGCGGCCGTGAGGGCGGCCGCCGGGCGGCGGTCCGCCGCGGCGGCGCTGGCGCTGCTCGCGCTCGCCGGCTGCGGCGCGGGAGGGGGCGGCACGCCCGCCCCGGCGCTCACCCCGCCGGCCCTCGGAACACCGACCGCCCCGCCGTCGGGGCGCGAGGGGATGCTGGCCCTGCCGCTGTCGGCGTACGGGTCGGACCGCGAGCAGAACGCCCGCCGGGAGCAGGCCGTCCGCGCGCTGACCGCCGACTGCATGCACGCGGCCGGCTGGGCGGGGTTCACCGGGGACGACGCGCTGGACGGCGGTGGCGAGGTCCCCGACGCGTCGGCGCTGCCGGCCGGGGCCTTCGGCTACCTGCGGGCCGAGGTGGCCGCCGTCCAGGGCTTCCACGGCCCGACCGCGGCGGCCCCGGTGCGCACGCCGAGGCCGCCGGCCTCCGAGGCGGAGGGCGCGGCGGCCCAGGGGTGCGTGAAGAAGGCGCTGACCGCCGTCCGGCCGACCGACACCGCCGGGTCCGAGCTGGTGGACGCGCTGTTCGGGCGGTCGCTGGAGGCGACCGGCCGGGACGCCCGGGTGGTCGCGGCCACCCGGGCGTGGTCGGCCTGCATGCGGGACGCGGGCTTCGCCGACACCACCCCGGACGGCCTGGTGGCCCGCTACCACGGCCCCGGCCGGCCGACCGCCGAGGAACTGGCCGCGGCCACCGCGGACGAACGCTGCACCGCGGCCGGCAACCTGGCCGGGATCTGGTTCGCCGCCCTGGCCGGCTACCAGCGGCAGCTGATCGACGCCAACCAGGAGCGGCTGGCGGCCTACCGGGCGTCGGTCGCCGAGCAGGCGGCGCAGCTCGGCCGGGTCGTCGGCGCCTGACCCGGGCCGGCCGGGGCGGGCCCGGCCGGCGGCGGATCACTTGACCAGCGAGGGCTTCGGCCCGACCGAGAGCCGGTCGGGCTCCTCGTCCCGGTCGACCAGCACGGTGTCGCCGTCGTGCACCCGACCGGAGAGGATCTCCTTCGCCAGCCGGTCGCCGATCGCCGACTGCACCAGGCGGCGCAGCGGCCGGGCGCCGTAGGCCGGGTCGTAGCCGGTGAGGGCCAGCCAGTCGCGGGCGGCCGGGGTGACCTCCAGGCTGAGCCGGCGGTCGCGCAGCCGGTCGGCGAGCCGGGACACCTGCAGGTCGACGATCCGGCTGAGCTCGTCGGTGCCCAGCGGCTCGAAGACCACGATGTCGTCGAGGCGGTTGAGGAACTCCGGCTTGAAGGCGGTGCGGACCGTCTCCAGGACGAGCTCCTTCTTGCGCTCCTCCGGCGTGGCCGGGTCGACCAGGAACTGGCTGCCCAGGTTCGAGGTCAGGATCAGGATCGCGTTCCGGAAGTCGACCGTGCGGCCCTGGCCGTCGGTGAGCCGGCCGTCGTCCAGCACCTGCAGCAGGACGTCGAAGACCTCGGGGTGGGCCTTCTCCACCTCGTCCAGCAGCACCACGCTGTACGGGCGGCGCCGGACGGCCTCGGTGAGCTGACCGCCCTCCTCGTAGCCGACGTACCCGGGCGGGGCGCCGACCAGCCGGGAGACCGAGTGCTTCTCGCCGTACTCGCTCATGTCGATGCGGACCATCGCCCGCTCGTCGTCGAAGAGGAAGTCGGCGAGCGCCTTGGCGAGTTCGGTCTTGCCGACGCCGGTGGGGCCCAGGAAGAGGAAGGAACCGGTCGGGCGGTCCGGGTCGGCGATGCCGGAGCGGGTGCGGCGCACCGCGTCCGAGACCGCGGCGACGGCCTCGGCCTGGCCGATCAGGCGGCGGCCGATCTCCTCCTCCATCCGCAGCAGCTTGGCACTCTCGCCCTCCATCAGGCGGCCGGCCGGGATGCCCGTCCAGGACGCGACCACGTCGGCGACGTCGTCCGGGCCGACCTGCTCCTTGACCATGGTGGCGTTCGGCTCGTCCGCGGCGCGGTCCTGCGCCTCGGCGAGCTCGCGCTCGGCGGCCGGGATCTCGGCGTACATCAGCTTGGAGGCGCGCTCGAAGTCGCCGTCGCGCTGGGCCCGTTCGAGGGCGCCGCGGAGGTCGTCCAGGCGCTCCTTGAGCTCGCCGACCCGGTTGAGGGACTTCTTCTCCTGCTCCCACCGGGCGGTGAGCACGCTCAGGTGCTCCTGCTTGTCGGCGAGGTCGCGGCGCAGCCGGGCCAGGCGGTCCACCGAGGCCGGGTCGGACTCCTTCTCCAGCGCCAGCTCCTCCATCCGCAGCCGGTCGACGGAGCGCTGGAGCTCGTCGATCTCGACGGGCGAGGAGTCGATCTCCATGCGCAGCCGGGAGGCGGCCTCGTCGACCAGGTCGATGGCCTTGTCCGGCAGGAAGCGGGCGGTGATGTAGCGGTTCGAGAGGGTGGCCGCGGCGACCAGCGCCGCGTCCGAGATCTCCACCTTGTGGTGGGCCTCGTAGCGGCCCTTGAGGCCGCGCAGGATGGCGATGGTGTCCTCGACCGAGGGCTCGCCGACCATGACCTGCTGGAAGCGGCGCTCCAGCGCCGGGTCCTTCTCGATCCGCTCGCGGTACTCGTCGAGGGTGGTCGCGCCGACCATCCGCAGCTCGCCGCGGGCGAGCATCGGCTTGAGCATGTTGCCGGCGTCCATCGCGGAGTCGCCGCCGGCGCCCGCGCCGACCATGGTGTGCAGCTCGTCGATGAAGGTGATGACCTGGCCGTCGCTGTCCTTGATGTCGCTCAGGACGGCCTTCAGGCGCTCCTCGAACTCGCCGCGGAACTTCGCGCCGGCCACCATCGCCGAGAGGTCGAGCGCGACCAGCCGCTTGCCGCGCAGCGACTCGGGCACGTCGCCGGCGACGATCCGCTGGGCGAGGCCCTCGACGACGGCGGTCTTGCCGACGCCGGGCTCGCCGATCAGCACCGGGTTGTTCTTGGTGCGGCGGGACAGCACCTGGACGACCCGGCGGATCTCGGTGTCCCGGCCGATGACCGGGTCGAGCTTGCCGTCGCGGGCGGCCTTGGTGAGGTCGGTGCCGTACTTCTCCAGCGCCTTGTAGGTGCCCTCCGGGTCGGCCGAGGTGACCCGGGCGCTGCCGCGGACGTCCTTGAACGCCGCCAGCAGGGCCTTGGGGGTGGCGCCGTTCTGCTTCAGCAGTTCGGCGACGGTGCCGCCCTCGGCGGCGAGGCCGACCATCAGGTGCTCGGTGGACAGGTACTGGTCGTCCAGGTCGGTGGCGCGCTTGCCCGCCTCCTGGAGGACGGCGAGGGTGTCGCGGGCCAGCTGCGGCGCGGCGACGGTGGAGCCCTGTGCGCTGGGCAGGGCGGCGAACTGCTGGCGGGCGGCGGCGGCGACCTTCGCCGGGTCCGCTCCGACGGCCTCCAGCAGCGGTCGGGCGATGCCCTCCGGCTGCTCCAGCAGCGCCAGCAGGACGTGCACCGGCTTGACGTCCGGGTGTCCTGCGGCGCTGGCCTGCCGGATCGCGGCGGACAGGGCGTCCTGCGTCTTGCTGGTGAACTTGCCGGCATCCACTGGTGGCGTGCTCCTTCCGTTCGGGCATCGAGTCTGCCTCGTACAGCATCCAGTAAGTTGAGTCTATTCCGCTCAACCTTCCCCGGTCCAGTGGGTACCGGTCCCGTCACCCGTTGTTCATCCCCGCCGGACGGGCTCCCTGGTCAGGCCCAGCAGCAGCCGGGCGGGGCCGGCGGGCCGGCGTCCGACCGGCCAGACCGCCCGCAGCGGCCGGTGCAGGTCGAGCCCCTCCACCGGGACGGCCACCAGGCGCCGGGTCGCCAGCTCCTCGACCACGGCCAGTTCGGAGAGGCAGACCGGGCCGGCGCCGGTCATCGCGGCCGCCTTCAGGGCGGTCGAGGAGGCCAGCTCCAGGCGGGGCGGCGCCGTCCCGCCGTGCGGGGCGAGCGCCTGGTCCAGCACCTCGCGGGTGCCTGAGCCGGGCTCCCTCAGCACCAGCGGGGTGGCCGCCAGCTCGGTGGCGGTGACCGGTCCGCGGCGACGGGCCCAGGGGTGCTCCGGCGCCACCACCACGACCAGCCGGTCGGCGGCCACCACCGCGCCGGCCAGCCCGGGCGGGGTGCCCGAGCCCTCCACGAAGCCGAGGTCGGCGTCGCCCGCCAGGACGTGCGCCGCCACGTCGGCCGAGTTCGCCGTCCGCAGCGTCACCGCGGTGTCCGGGCTGACCTCGTTCAGCGCCAGCAGCCACCCGGGCATCAGGTACTCGGCCACGGTCAGGCTCGCCACCACCACCAGCCGGGCGTCCCGGCGGCCGCGCAGCGCGTCGATCCCGGCATCCAGGGCCTGGGCCGCCTCGACCACGTTGCGGGCCCACTCGACCACCAGCAGCCCGGCCTCGGTGGGCCGCGAGCCGCGCGGCGAGCGCTCCAGCAGGGCGACGCCGATCTGCCGTTCCATCCCGCGGATCCGGGCGCTCGCGGCGGGCTGGCTCACCCCGAGTTCGGCGGCGGCCCGTCCGACGCTGCCCAGCCGGGCGACCGCCAGCAGCAGCTCCAGGGCGCCGATGTCGGGGACCCGCGACGAGAGAGGCATAGAGCCAGGTTATGTCCTCATAGATCGTGGACGGCTACCGGCCGGACCGCCCGCGGCGGAGGCTGCTGCCATGCCCACCCTCACCACCGCACCGCACCCCGCCCCCGCCCCGGCAGCGCCGCCGGCCGCCCCCGCGCCGCCGGCCGCCCCCGCGCCGCCCGCCGGCCACCGGAGCACCGACCGGACGGGCGCTCCCGCGCGGCCCGGCCTCGGCCGGCTCGGTCCGAACTGGTACGCGGCGGTGATGGGCACCGCGATCGTCGCCACCGGCGCGACCGCCGTCCCGGTGGGCCCGCCCGGGCGGACGGGCTTCGCGGCGGCCGTCTGGCTGGTGGCGGTGGCCGCGCTGGCGGCCGTGGCGGCGGCCCGGGCGGTGCAGCTGGTCCGGCACCCCGGCGCCGTCCGCGCGCAGCTGCTGGACGAGCCGGCCACCGCCGTCTTCCAGGGCTGCCCGCCGATGGCGCTGCTGGCCGTGGGGCACGCCACCCTGGTGGCGGGCGCCCCCGTCCTCGGCACCCGCGCCGCGGTCACCGCCGACCTGGTGCTCTGGTGCGCCGGCGCCCTGTACGCGGTCGCCGTCGCCGCGGGCGTCCCGTACCTGATGATCACCCGGCACCGGATCCCGGCCCGCGAGGCCAACCCGACCTGGCTGCTGCCCGCGGTCGCTCCGCTGGTCGCCGCCTCCGCGGGCTCGGCGCTCGTCCCGCACCTGCCGGAGCCCTGGCGGCCCGTGCTGCTGTACGCCGGCTGCGGCCTGTTCGGCGCCGGCCTGTTCGGTGTGGCGCTGGTGCTGCCGGTGGTGTTCGCCGGCCTGGTGCACGGGCGGCTCGCCCCGGTGCTCACCCCGTCGCTCTTCCTGGTGCTCGGCCCGCTCGGCCAGTCGACCACCGCGGCGGGCGGGCTGGCCGACGCCGCGCGCACGGCGGCCCCGGCGCTCGCCGGGCCGGGCCGGGCCCTGTCGGTGCTGTACGGGGTGGCGGTGCTCGGCTTCGCCCTGCTGTGGCTCGTCCCGGCGGTGGCCGCGAACGTGCGGGCCCTGCGGTCCGGGATGCCCTTCGCGATGACCTGGTGGGCCTTCACCTTCCCGGTGGGCACCCTGGTGACCGGGGCGGCGGCACTGGCCCGGCACACCGGTTTCGGCGGCTTCGCCGGGCTGTCCGCGGCCCTGTACGCCCTGCTGCTCGCCGCCTGGGCGGTGGCGGCCGTGCGCACGGCGGCCGCGCTCCCGGCGACCCTCCGGGCGGGTGCGGCACCCCGTCCGGCGGCGGCCGGCGCCCCGGAGCCCGTGCGGAATCCCTGAACGCCGGGCCGGTCCGGCCGGCCGCGGCGCACTTCGGCGGCGTGGCGCGGAACACACCGGTCCGCGAATTGCGGTTATCCCGCGGCGGCGTTCCGGGGCGGCCGGAGCGGACGGCGGTAATCCGCCCGGAGATGCTCGGTGCACGAATCCCGTGTCGGCCTTTACCCGGCATTCGGAGAGGCGTCCGGAAGTCGGTGGCACGCGGTGCCATCCGGAGGTCGCCGCCCAGGTCGGAGCCGCCTGGCAGCGCCGCGGCCCCGTTCGCGGGTACGATCCGGCGCCCGGCGGCGCGCTGCCGCGCGAATTCCCCCGCAGGGGGGGATCGGCCGTGTGGAGGGCTCAGGGACGCCGAATGGACGTTTGGTGGGCACCGCACCCCGGGCGGACACCCGATGTCGACCGGACCGGAGATTTCCGTTCCGCCGCGCGGGCCGGAGACTGCAAGTTCATGCACTTGCGGAAACCTGCAGGCGGTGGCCACTTGTGACTCGGCCGTCACGCTGTGAGGGTGGAACCACGCCAGCCGTCCGGGCAACCGCAGCCCGAGGGACGGTGACTTGCTCTTCAGTGTGGGTGGTGGTGCGTCCGCGCCGCTGCCGCGGGGGGAAGAGCGCCGGCCGGGACGCCATGTGTGGTGATGGCCCCCGGAACCGGACTCGGCGAGGCGTTGCTGCTCCGCCTCGCCGGAAGCGCCTTCGGCAACGGCGTGACATGACGGGTCCCCCGGCCCGCGCGCTCCGTGCGCGCCGGCCGGGGGACGCGTCGAAAAGGGGTACCGAATCCCTCCCGATCCGAACTTGTTGAGATCATGATCCGACACTGAGGGGAAAGTTCGGCAGGGAGACTTCCAGGTGGCTGCGGAACCGACGGACCGGGGCTCCGGACTGCCCGACGAGGCGGGACGCGGGCTCTACCTCGCCGTGCTCGCCCGAGGCGGGCGGATTCCGCTGTCCACCGTCCCCGAGCAGGACCGCGCCGCGGTCGACCAGCTCGTCCGGGTCGGCCTGCTGGTGCCCAATCCGATCGACGGCGCCTACGTGGCGGTCAGCCCGCGCGCCGTGGGCGAGCGGATCGGCTCGGAGATGCGCTCCGCCGCCGCGGACCTGCTCTGGCGGGCCGAACGCCTCCCTGCCGACCTCGACCCGCTCACCCGGGCGTACGACTCGCTCCCCCGGCAGGCGGACGACCCGCAGCGCGCCACCTACGTCGACGGCCGCGAGCGGATCCGCCACCGGATCGCCGAACTCGTTTCCGACTGCAAGCAGGAGATGCTCACCGCCCAGCCCGGCCCCCGGCAGCCGGCCACCATCACCCTCGCCCGGCCCCAGGACCTCGCCCTGGTGCAGCGCGGCGCCCGGATGCGCACCCTCTACCAGCCGCAGGTCCTCGCCGAGCCGTGGACGCTCGGCTACGCCGCCGAGCTCACCGAGCAGGGCGCCGGACTGCGCGTCCTCGACGAGTCCTTCGAGCGGATGCTGATCATCGACCGCGCGGTCGCCGTCGTCCCCGCCGCCGACGACTACAGCCGCGCCGCCTTCATCTCCGACCCGGCGGCCGTCGCCTTCCTGGTCAAGACCTTCGAACGGGACTGGGCCCGGGCCGACGTCGTCCAGTGGGCCGAGGTCGACACCCCCGCCGTCGCCGCCTCCGCCGCCAACCGGGTCGGCCGGCTGCTCGCCCAGGGGCTCACCCAGCGGGCCGTCGCCACCCGGCTCGGGCTCAGCGAGCGCACCGTCGCCGGACACATCTCCCGGCTGCGCGAGAAGTACGGTGCCCAGACCCTCTTCCAGCTCGGCTGGCTGATGCGGGGGAGCCGCCGTGACTGACCGGACGCGGACGGCACCGCCGCGGATGACATGTCCTGTGACGTTTTCCGCTCGCGAGCGCTCTATCTCCATGGGACGGTCACAGCGGGGAGAGCGGCATGGCTGACGACGGCACGGGAGCGCTCCCGAACGAGGAGGAGCGGGCCCTCTACCGGGCGGTCCTGGCCCAGGGCGGCCGGGTGATGTTCCGCGACGCGCTCGCGGAGAACCCGGAGGCGGTGCTCCGGCTGGTCGAGCTGGGATTCCTGGTGCACCACGCCGAGGACGCCTCGCTCACCGCGGTGAACCCCAGGACGGTCAGCGACCGGCTCAGCGCCGGCCTGCGGTCGGCCGGCACCCGGATGCTGATCCGGGCGGAGCAGATGCCCGGCGCGCTGGAGGACCTGGCCCAGGCCTACGACGCCACCCCGCCCCGGGTCGACCGCACCGGCGAGGTCCAGCACGTCCACGGCTTCGGCCAGATCCGGCACCGCCTCCTGCAGCTGGAGGCGGACGCCCGCGAGGAGGGGCTGGCGCTCCAGCCCGGCGGTGCCCGCCCGGCCGGGCACCTGGCGGCCGGCCGGGACCGCGCCCGGGCCTTCCTGGCCCGCGGGGCCACGCTGCGCACCGTCTACCACCCGGGCGCGCGGCTGGACGAGGCGACGGCCGACTACGCGGCCGAACTGACCGAGCTCGGCGCCCGGTTCCGCATCCTCGCCGAGCCCTTCACCCGGATGCTGATCTTCGACCGCCGGATCGCGGTGCTCCCCGCCGCGGCCGACAACAGCAGCGCGGCCTTCGTCGAGGACCCGGCGGTGGTCGGCTACCTGGTCGGCGTCTTCGAGCGCGACTGGGAGCGCGCGGAGCGGGTGCAGTGGCGCACCGCCCCGCAGGACGGCAAGGGCATCCCGGTGCACGAGCAGGTCGGCCGGCTGCTGGCGCAGGGGCTGACCCAGCGGACGGTCGCGAGCCGGCTCGGGCTCGGCGAGCGCACCGTGGCCGCGCACATCGCCCGGCTGCGCGAGCTGTACGGCGCCGAGACGCTCTTCCAGCTCGGCTGGCAGATGCGCGCCGACGCGCCCGAGGAGCGGCCGGAGTGACGCCGCGTCAGCCGGTGGCGATCCCCGGGGACCAGTAGCCGAACGAGTCGCCCTTGGACTGCCGCGGCACCGGGAACTGCTCGCCGGGGGCCGTCCAGAAGCCCTCGCGCAGCGAGAGCGCCATGCCGGCCCAGTCCAGCGCCGTCTCCACGGTGTGCTGCAGGGCGTCCTGCGACCAGCCGTCGTCGAACACCAGCGGCAGCACCGGCGCGACCTGCTCGATGGTGGCGATCAGCGGGTTGTGCGTGATCGCCTCGTCCACCAGCAGCACGATCGGCTTGCGCAGCGCCGAGGCCCAGCCCAGCTCCAGGCTGACACCGGCCGACAGCGGCGCGCCGACGTACGCGAAGACCAGGTCGGCGGTCTGCAGCGCCCGGAAGTCGGAGGGCACCCGGGGCTCGGGGGCGCGGCCGGCGATCGTCCAGGCGTCGCTGTGGTGGGCGCTGTACACGGCCGCGCCACTGCGCAGCAGGGTCGTCCGCAGGGTGGTCAGCCGGGTGCGGCTGGCCAGGGTCACCACGCTGTCGGCCGGGCCGGTGAGCCGCATCAGCGGTGCGGCCAGGAAGACCCGTGCGCGCCGGCCCTCGGAGGCCTGGGCGGTGCGATGGCGCAGGTAGGGCTCACTCATGTCGACTCCGGGGATTGGCCGCTGGCTGGTCTGGCGTCCGGCGAGCGATTGGCGTCCGGGCTCGCCCCGAGGCGAGTTCCGCTGTGGTGTGGTCGGGGCGGTGCCGTCGTGGCTGCTCGGGCGCCGCGGATGTGGTGTGACCGTGCTGATCGTCCAACGTTCGTGACCGACAAGTCCACCGGCACGTGGTGTCATATGGCTGCCTGGCAGCGAGATGACGCACCCGCGGGAATGCGCCGATCGTGACACCGAGCGTGCTCTTGCGGCATGATTTGGGCCAATGTTCGAGACTTCTCTATTCACTCGGTAGGCATTCCCAGAGGAGGGATCGGTCGCAATGTCTCGTATGCGCCGGTTTGTTCGGCTTGCCGTCGTGCCAGTTGTCATGGGTGCGGCGATATTGACGGGTAGTAATCCGGCTGCGGCCGACAGCGCCTGGACACTCCGCAGCGTGCACGCCGACCAGGCGGCCGCGACGGAGACCGTGCAGGCCAGGACGGGCTCGCTGTTGCTGTTGGACGACTCCGCCTGGACCTGACGGGCGGCGAGGGTACTGCTCCCGGGCGGGACGGGGCGCCCGGGGTCCGACCGTCAGCCGAAGTCGGCCTGGTCGGCCGGTGACTCCTTCGCCGAGCGGGCGAGCACCCAGCCGAGCTGGAAGAGCGACTCCACCTGGTAGTCCTCGCGCATCTCCGCGATGTGGCGGGCGAGCGTGCGCTCGCTGATGCCCAGGCGCCGGGCGATGACGCGGTGATTGATTCCCTTGAGCATCAGATCGATGATCGTCTGCCGCAGCCGGGAAACCACCTGGGGTGGAACTGTCGGTGAGCCGTCAAAATCCAGGGCCCGACTCCAGTTCCGCTCGAAGACCTCCTCGATCAGGTAGCTGATGACGGCCTGATCGTGAATGAACGCGGCCAAGTTGAGATCGTCTACCACCGGGATCACCGCGGTGCGCCGATCGATCACGATCAATCTGGTGTAGGGCTCGTCCAGCGTTCGGACCCGCCCGCCGGCCGCGGTTATCGAGGCGACATAGTCGCGGGTGGGCGCGTGATACCGGGTGCTCGGATGGTAGATCGTCCGAATGGTCGCGCCGCGGCGCAGAGTTTCCAGATCCCGGGCGATGACTCCCGCCAGCGCCTCCGGCGGGCGGGGGCCGCCCGGCTGGGCCGCCAGCATCTCCTCGGAGCACCCGCTGACGAGCTGGCCCAGCCGCTGGTTTATCAGCACTTTGCCGTGGACGTATTCGATGATCCCGCCCGCCTTGCGCGGGGTGCGGAAGTCCTCGGCGAGGTCCTGGAGGTCGGCCGGCAGGGCCACCGCCCGCTGCAGCAGGTCGAGCGCCTTGCGCTGCCACAGGCTGGTCAGCCGGGCCGACAGCTGCTCGGGGTCGACGGCCACCAGCACCGCCGGGTCGTCGGTGTCCGGCACGAGCAGTCCGATGTCGAGCAGCTCGTCCAGGGCCTTGCCGCCCTCCGGGGCCTCCAGGTCGGGGGAGACCCGGCCGTGCGACTTCAGGACGTTGCGGTAGAGCTGGCGGGCCTCGCTCGACAGGACGCCCAGCCCGCGTGGGGTGAGGCCCGGTTCGTCGGTCTCACTCATCAGGCTCCTTGCCATCGGTCAAACCGGTGCGGCGCGGCCGGTACCGCTTCTCCGGGGATCATAGGCGCCCCGGAGCTGCGGGGAGCCCCCGCGCCGGACATTCCCGCCGCCCGTGCACGGTGGAGTACCGCACTGTCTCATCCGACAGCAGGCCGCCGGCACCCCCCGGGAGGAGGGAACCGGCGGCCTGGGAGACCCCTCGGGTCCGGTCAGCGCTTGGGACGCCAGACCACCAGCGCACTGGACTGCTGGACCTGCTGGTACGGCACCAGGTCGCGGCGGTAGGAGGCGTGCACCGCCGCCTCCCGCTGCTGGATGGCGGTGGCGGCCCCGTCGAGGGCGTCGGCGAGCTCCGCCACGCGGGCCTGGAGCGCGGCGACCTGGTTCTCCAGCTCGATGATCCGCTTGATGCCGGCCAGGTTGATGCCCTCGTCCTGGGAGAGGCGCTGGACCTCGCGCAGCTGCTGGATGTCCCGGGCCGAGTAGCGCCGGCCCCGGCCGGCCGTGCGGTCCGGGGAGACCAGGCCGATCCGGTCGTACTGGCGCAGGGTCTGCGGGTGCAGGCCGGAGAGCTCCGCGGCCACCGAGATCACGTACACCGGGGTGTCCTCGGTCAGCACGTACTGCGGCGCCGGGGTGCCGCGGGGGCGGCGCGGCGCCGAGCCGGGAAGGCCCTCGCCGAGGCCCGGGCCGATCGGACTGTCGGGGGTCGTCATCTGGTCACGCTCCCTCCGCCGCCTGGAAGAGGGCGGCACGCGGGTCGTCCGAGGCGGTGGCCTCGCGGTACTGCTCCAGTGCGCTCAGCGCGTCTCCGGTGACGTGCTTGGGGACGACGACCTCGACGGTGACCAGGAGGTCGCCGCGGGTGCCGTCCTTGCGGGTGGCGCCCTTGCCCCGGGCCCGGAGGGTGAGGCCGTTGGCGCTGCCGGCCGGCAGCTTGAGCTTCACCGCGGGCCCGTTGAGGGTCGGGACCTCGATCGTCCCGCCGAGGGCCGCTTCGGGGAAGGTGACCGGCACGGTCACCGTGAGGTTGTCGGCCTTGCGGCCGAACACCGGGTGGGCGTCCACGTGCACGCTGACGTAGAGGTCGCCCGGCTGGCCGCCGCGTTCGCCCTGGGCGCCCTTGCCCTTGAGGCGGATCCGCTGGCCGTCCTGCACCCCGGCCGGGATGCGCACCTGCATCGTCCGGGCCGAGGAGGCGCGGCCGCTGCCGTGGCACACCGTGCAGGGGTCGTCGACGATCATGCCGCGGCCCTTGCAGTCGCGGCACGGGTCGGAGAGGGCGAAGGCGCCCTGGCCGCGGCTGACGGTGCCCGCACCGACGCAGGTCGGGCAGACCCGCGGGGTGGTGCCGGTCTTCGCGCCGGTGCCGGCGCAGGCGCGGCACGGGGCCTGACTGGTCATCCGCAGCGGGACGGTCGCGCCGTCCACCGCCTCGGTGAACGAGAGCGTCACCTCGGTCTCGACGTCGGCGCCGCGCCGCGGCTGGGCCTGCCGGCCGCCGCGGTTGAACAGGCCGCCGAAGACGTCGCCGATGCCGCCGCCCCCGCCGCCGCCGGAGCCGGAGAACAGGTCGCCGAAGTCGAAGTTGTAGTTGCCGCCGGCGCCGCCGGGACGGAAGCCCCCGTTGCCGAACAGGCTGCGGGCCTCGTCGTACTCCTTGCGGCGCTTCTCGTCCGACAGGACGTCGTACGCCTCGGAGATGTCCTTGAACCGCTCCTCGGCCTTGGCGTCACCCTTGTTGGCGTCCGGGTGGAACTCGCGGGCCAGCTTGCGGTACGTCTTCTTGATCTCGGCTGCGGTGGCGTCCTTGGGCACGCCGAGGACCTTGTAGTAGTCCTTCTCCACGTAGTCCTTGGTGCTCATGGCTGCCGCCACCTCCCGAAACGTGTCTGAACGGCGCTGCGGAGTCGCACCCCGACGAGGTCGGCGTACGACTCCGCAGCGCACAGATTGTCAGCTGTCCGCCGCACCGTCACCCTTGGCGGACTCCGGCTTGTCGGCGTCCGGGGCGGAGGTGGTCTGGGTGCCCGGCTGGGGCTCCGCGACCGCGACCATCGCCGGGCGGATGATCCGCTCGCCGATCCGGTAGCCCGGCTGGAGGATCTGCACGCAGGTGTCCTCGGTGACGTCCGAGGAGTAGCTGTGCATCAGCGCCTCGTGCAGCGTCGGGTCGAAGGACTCGCCCTCCTTGCCGAACTGCTGCAGGCCCAGCTTGGCGACCACGGTCTCCAGCGACTCGGCGACCGACTTGAAGCCGCCCGTCACCTCGCCGTGCTCGCGGGCCCGGCCGATGTCGTCCAGGACGGGGATCAGCGACTCCAGGATGTTGGAGACGGCGATCTCACGGACCGTCAGCCGGTCGCGCTCGACCCGCTTGCGGTAGTTCTGGTACTCGGCCTGCAGGCGCTGCAGGTCCGCGGTGCGCTCGCCCGCCTCGCGCTTGGCGGCGGCGAGCTCGTCGGCGGCCGCGACGGCCTCCTCGGCGGCCTTGAGGACGGCCTCCTCCGCGGCGGAGTCGTCGCCGGGCTCGCCGCCCTGCGCCTTCTCCGTCATGCGGCACCGCCCTTGGGCTTCTCGTCGTCGATGATCTCGGCGTCGACCACGTCGTCCTCCTTGGCGCCGGCGGACTCGCCGGCACCGGCCGCACCGGCGGCGTCGGCCTGCGCGTAGAGCGCGGCGCCGAGCTTCTGGGCGGTGGTGGAGACCTTCTCGGTGGCCTCGCGGATCGCCGCGATGTCCTCGCCCTTCAGCGCCTCCTTGAGCTCGCCGATGGCGGTCTCGACCTCGGTCTTGACGTCGGCGGGCAGCTTGTCGGCGTTGTCGGCGATGAACTTCTCGGTCGAGTAGACGAGCTGCTCGCCCTGGTTGCGGGTCTCCACGGCCTCACGGCGCTTGTGGTCCTCGTCCGCGTACTGCTCGGCCTCGCGGCGCATGCGGTCGACCTCGTCCTTCGGCAGCGAGGAGCCGCCGGTGACGGTCATCTTCTGCTCCTTGCCGGTGCCGAGGTCCTTCGCGGCCACGTGCATGATGCCGTTGGCGTCGATGTCGAAGGTGACCTCGATCTGCGGCAGGCCGCGCGGCGCCGGCGGCAGGCCGGTCAGCTCGAACATGCCGAGCTTCTTGTTGTACGCCGCGATCTCGCGCTCGCCCTGGTAGACCTGGATCTGCACGGACGGCTGGTTGTCCTCGGCCGTGGTGAAGATCTCGGAGCGCTTGGTCGGGATCGTGGTGTTGCGCTCGATCAGCTTGGTCATGATGCCGCCCTTGGTCTCGATGCCGAGGGACAGCGGGGTGACGTCGAGCAGCAGGACGTCCTTGACCTCGCCCTTGAGGACACCGGCCTGGAGGGACGCGCCGATGGCGACGACCTCGTCCGGGTTGACGCCCTTGTTGGCGTCCTTGCCGCCGGTCAGCTCGCGGACGAGCTCGGCGACGGCGGGCATGCGGGTCGAGCCGCCGACCAGGACCACGTGGTCGATCTCGGACAGCGCGATGCCGGCGTCCTTGATGACGTTGTGGAACGGGTGCTTGCAGCGCTCGAGCAGGTCCGCGGTCAGCTGCTGGAACTGGGCCCGGGTGAGCTTCTCGTCCAGGTGCAGCGGGCCCTCGGCGGAGGCCGTGATGTAGGGCAGGTTGATCGAGGTCTCCGAGGAGGAGGACAGCTCGATCTTGGCCTTCTCGGCCGCCTCGCGGAGGCGCTGGACGGCCATCTTGTCCTTGGACAGGTCGACGCCGTGGCCGGCCTGGAAGGTCTTCACCAGGTGGTCGACGACGCGCTGGTCCCAGTCGTCACCGCCGAGGTGGTTGTCGCCGTTGGTGGCCTTCACCTCGACGACGCCGTCGCCGATCTCCAGCAGGGAGACGTCGAAGGTGCCGCCGCCGAGGTCGAACACCAGGATGGTCTGGTCGTCCTTGTCGAGGCCGTACGCCAGGGCGGCGGCGGTCGGCTCGTTGACGATGCGCAGGACGTTGAGGCCCGCGATCTCGCCGGCCTCCTTGGTGGCCTGGCGCTCGGAGTCGTTGAAGTACGCCGGGACGGTGATGACGGCGTCGGTGACCGTCTCGCCCAGGTACGACTCCGCATCGCGCTTCAGCTTCTGCAGGATGAAGGCGGAGATCTGCTGGGGGTTGAAGTCCTTGCCGTCCAGGTTGATCTTCCAGTCGGTGCCCATGTGGCGCTTGACCGACCGGATCGTCCGGTCCACGTTGGTGACCGCCTGGCGCTTGGCGACCTCACCGACCAGGACCTCGCCGTTCTTGGCGAAGGCGACGACGGACGGCGTGGTCCGAGCGCCCTCGGCGTTGGTGATGACCGTGGGCTCACCGCCCTCAAGAACGCTGACGACGGAGTTCGTCGTACCGAGGTCGATGCCGACCGCGCGTGCCATCGTAGATACCTCCACGGGAGAGTTGAGCGTTACGGGCTCAAGCATGCCTGACGGTTCGGGGACCGTCAACAGCCATGAGTCGGTGTCGCTCAACTTTGCTGCGCGGGCGGCGGAAGGCGGCGGTCGGGCGTGGACCGGGCGCGGGCCGGGTGCCGGTCGCCGTCCGGGGCGTCCGGATGGGTGAGTATGTCCTTAGTGACTGCCGCCATACCTTGAGCGTCTTCTGAACAAGTGCTACGGAGCGGTAGGGTCCGGGCGTTGGGTCGCTAAGTTACCGCCCAGTACACTGGGGCGACCCCTAGACACCAGCCGCTGGAGACGGAGAGCCGATGCAGCTAGCAGCGATCGTCATCTCGCTGGTCACCACTGTGATCGGCACTGCGCTCGCCGCCCGGGCGGCCGCGTACATCTACAAGGTCGTCCGGACCGGACAGGTCGACACCACCCGCTTCGGACAGCCCGCCAAGCGGGTGAAGACCGTCGCCACCGAGTTCATCGGCCACACCAGGATGAACCAGTGGGGCGTCGTCGGCGTCGCCCACTGGTTCGTGGCCGTCGGCTTCTTCTCCCTGGTGCTCACCCTGGTGAACGCCTTCGGCCAGCTCTTCGACGCCGAGTTCGCGCTGCCGGTCATCGGTCACTGGCTGCCCTGGAACATCTTCGTCGAGCTGATCGGCACGCTCACCACCCTGGGCATCGCGACCCTGATCGTGATCCGGCTGCTCAGCCTGCCGTCCCGCTCCGGCCGCAAGTCCCGCTTCGCCGGCTCCATCGCCTGGCAGGCCTTCTACGTCGAGTACACGATCCTCGGCATCGGCATCTGCATCATGATGCTGCGCGGTCTGGAGGGCGCCCTGGAGGGCGTCGACTCCTACGACCCGACGTACCTGGTCTCGTACCCGATCGTCGCCGCCTTCGACGGCGTCGCCCACGGCACGCTGGTCAACCTGATCTACGTCTTCGCGATGCTGAAGATCTGCATCTCCTTCGCGTGGGCGATCACCATCGGCATCAACCCGTCGATGGGCGTGGCCTGGCACCGCTTCCTCGCCTTCTTCAACATCTACTTCAAGCGCGAGGAGGACGGCGGCACCGCGCTCGGCGCCCTGCGCCCGATGACCAGCGGCGGCCAGCCGATCGACTTCGAGGACCCGGCCGACGACGCCGTCTTCGGCGTCTCCCAGGTCGAGCACTTCTCCTGGAAGGGCATCCTCGACTTCTCCACCTGCACCGAGTGCGGTCGCTGCCAGTCGCAGTGCCCCGCCTGGAACACCGGCAAGCCGCTCTCGCCGAAGCTGCTCATCATGAGCCTGCGCGAGCACGCCTTCGCCAAGGCCCCCTACCTGCTCGCCGGCGGCGGCAAGTCCGTGGAGGGCGACGAGAAGGCCACCGCCGAGCAGCTCGCCGGCGTGAGCGCCGAGGCCCTCGCCGAGGCCGAGCGTCCGCTGATCGGCACCGCCGAGGAGGGCGGTGTCATCGACCCGGACGTGCTGTGGTCCTGCACCACCTGCGGCGCCTGCGTCGAGCAGTGCCCCGTCGACATCGAGCACATCGACCACATCGTCGACATGCGCCGCTACCAGGTCATGATCGAGAGCTCCTTCCCGACCGAGGCCGGGACGATGCTCAAGAACCTGGAGAACAAGGGCAACCCGTGGGGCATGGCCACCAAGGCGCGCCTCGACTGGGTCAAGGAGCTCAAGAAGGAGACCGGCATCGAGGTGCCGGTGATCGGTCAGGACATCGAGCCCGCCGAGGTCGAGTACCTCTACTGGGTCGGCTGCGCCGGCGCCCTGGAGGACCGCGCCAAGAAGACCACCAAGGCCTTCGCCGAGCTGCTGCACACCGCGGGCGTGAAGTTCGCGATCCTCGGCAAGGAGGAGTCCTGCACCGGTGACTCCGCCCGCCGTCTCGGCAACGAGTTCCTCTTCCAGATGCTCGGCGCGCAGAACGTCGAGACGCTGAACGCCGCGCTGGAGGACGCCCCGGTCAAGCGGATCGTGGCCACCTGCCCGCACTGCTTCAACACCATCGCCAACGAGTACCCGCAGCTCGGCGGGCACTTCGAGGTCATCCACCACACCCAGCTGCTGCAGCACCTCATCGACGAGGGCAAGCTGATCCCGGTCAACCCCGTCGAGGGCCTGATCACCTACCACGACCCGTGCTACCTGGGCCGCCACAACAAGGTCTACAGCCCGCCGCGCGAGATCATGGACAAGGTCCCGGGCCTGCGCCAGCAGGAGATGCACCGCCACAAGGAGCGCGGCTTCTGCTGCGGCGCCGGCGGCGCGCGGATGTGGATGGAGGAGCGGATCGGCAAGCGCATCAACACCGAGCGCGTCGACGAGGCGCTGTCCCTCAACCCGGACATCGTCTCCACCGCCTGCCCGTTCTGCCTCGTCATGCTCTCCGACTCGGTCAACGGCAAGAAGAACGAGGGCGCTGCCAAGGAGCACCTGAAGGTCGTCGACGTGGCCCAGCTGCTGCTCGACTCCGTCAAGGCCCAGCCGGTCGAGCCCGAGCCGGAGACCGTCCAGGCCTGACCCGTCACGGCACCCCGTCCCGGCCCCGTACGCCCCCGCGGCGCACGGGGCCGGGACGCGTCCGGCCCCGGCGGGTGTCCTAGCATGAGCGCCCATGAGCGACGGCGGGGGCACAGCGCACATCGGCGGCGGCATACCCGGGGGTGGCCCGGGCGGCACCGGACCGGCAGGGGCGGGGGCGGGACCGGCGGGGGAAGCGAGGCCCGCGTACCTGCCCCCGGTGGGCATCGCGCCGCCCGGCAGCCCGACACCCGACTGGGCCGCGCTCGCCGAGTCCAACGAACGGCGGCAACGCCGCCGCAGGCTGCTGATGACCGGTGGCGCGGTGGCCGGCGTGCTGGCCGTGGCGGGCGTGGTCGCCGCCGCCCTCCTGCTGCGCCAGGACGGCCCCGACGGGCCGCGGACCGCGGAACCCACCGCTCCCGCCACCGTGGCCGTCGACGGCCCTCCCAGCGTCGTCCCGAGCGCCTCGGCGGCGCCCTCCGCCCCGCCGTCCGCCTCCGCGTCGGCCGGCCCCTCCGCGGCCGGGTCCACCGCCCCCGCGCCGGCACCCACCCGCCTCGACGACGTCCGCGGCGCCCGCCCCGCGGCCCTCGCCCCGGGCGCCGTCCTCGGCACCGCCCCCGGCCACACCGGCCCGGCGCTGCTGCTGCACGGCAGCGCCGACGGCTGGGCGCAGACCTCCGCCGCCGTCGTCGACACCTCGAAGAGCTTCACCGTCTCCGCGGTGGTGCGGAACGACGCGGCCACCGGCGCGCGCGCCGTGGTGACCCAGGGCAGCGGCAGCTACTACTCCTTCTACCTGGGCCGCGACTACTGGGGCAGCCACGACCAGTGGGTGTTCAAGGTGCAGACCGCGGCCGGCGGCGACGACGGCACCAGCCGCCAGGCGTTCTCCACCGGTCAGGCCACCACCGGCCAGTGGGTGATGCTCACCGGCGTGTACGACGCAGGCAGCAGGCAGATCCGGCTGTACGTCAACGGCGCGCCCGCGCAGACCACCTCCGTGTCGGGGATCTGGCAGGCCGGCGGCCCGCTGCAGATCGGCCGCACCCGTTGGAAGAACACCTGGACCGACCCGTGGGACGGTGCCCTCACGAACGTGCAGGTCTGGAGCCAGGCGCTGCCCGCGGAGCGCGTCACCCAGCTCTGGAGGAGCGGCGGAAGGGCCGCCGGCACCCAGCCCGCCGCCGGGTGGCTGCTGCCCTGACCCGCGCCGATCCGGCGGGGCCCGTTTGTCGGGAAGACACAACCGCGGACCGTGCGGCAGGGGCCGCCTCGAGAGGAAATACAGTAGGCGCTGGACACGCGGTGCGCGGGTCCGCTGGTGGAAGGCCCGAGGAGCCGTACCAGCCACGCGTCGAACCGATCGACACCGGCCGGGGCAGGACCACGGCCGGGCCCGTACCGGACATAGGGGAGAAGCTCAGACCATGACCGAGGCGATCATGCTGGTCGGTGGCAAGGGCACCCGGCTGCGCCCGTTGACCACCCACACCCCCAAGCCGATGCTGCCCGTCGCGGGCGTGCCGTTCATCGCCCACCAGCTGGCACGGGCGGCCGCGGCCGGGGTGACCCGGGTGGTTCTCGCCACCTCCTACCTCGCCGAGGTCTTCGAGGACCACTTCCAGGACGGCAGCCCGTACGGCATCGAGCTGGTCTACCTCACCGAGAAGGAGCCGCTGGGCACCGGCGGCGCCATCCGCAACGCCGCGGCCGGCCTGACCTGCGGCCCCGACGAGCCCGTCCTGGTGTTCAACGGCGACATCCTCTCCGGCCTCGACATCGCCGCGCTGCGCGACGGCCACGTGGCCGCCGGCGCCGACGTCACCCTGCACCTCACCCGGGTGGAGGACCCGCGCGCCTTCGGCCTGGTGCCCACCGACGAGAACGGCCGGGTGCTGGAGTTCCTCGAGAAGCCCGAGACCCCCGAGCAGATCGTCACCGACCAGATCAACGCGGGCTGCTACGTCTTCACCCGCTCGGTGATCGACCGCATCCCGGCGGGCCGCGAGGTCTCCGTCGAGCGCGAGACCTTCCCCGAGCTGCTGGCCACCGGCGCGCTGCTGCGCGGCGTGGTCGACACCTCGTACTGGCTGGACCTCGGCACCCCCGCCGCGTTCGTCCGCGGCTCCGCCGACCTGGTGCTCGGCAAGGTCGACTCCCCGGCGGTGCCCGGCCCGACCGGTGAGGCCCTGCTGCTGCCCGGCGCCCAGGTCGACCCGGGCGCGGTGCTCAGCAACGGCACCGTCGTCTCCGAGGGCGCCGAGATCGAGGCCGGCGCGATCGTCGAGGGCAGCGTGATCCTGCCCGGCGCGGTGATCGGTGCCGACGCCTACGTGAAGGACTCCATCGTCGGCGCGTACGCCGTCATCGGCGCCCGCACCTCGCTGGACGGCACCGTGATCGGCGACGGCGCGACCGTCGAGTCCGACAACGAGCTGCCCAGCGGGCTGAGGATCGCCTGCGGCACCCTGCTGCCGGTCGGTGCCGTCCGCACCACCGCGGGCCCCGGCGGCTGCCCGGCCGGCGAGACCGCCGCGGCCGCCGTGCACGGCCCGACCATCGGCGCCCAGCGCTGACCCGACGGGACCCGACCCGATCCGGGCGGGGGCGGGGAGGCCGGGCGGCCTCCCCGCCCCGCTCGTCACAGGACGGCTGCAATCCGGTGCCCGGCCGTTGATCAACCGACGGCCGGTCAGCGCGAGCAGGTACCGTCGAGGCGTGGCTGGCAATCGATACGACAACGGGCACGGGGCCGACCCCCGGCAGGGATGGTCCGCGCCCGCCGGCCCGGCGCCGCGGCAGCAGCCGGGCGGCGGGCCCACGGGGGAGCCCGAGTACTTCACCGCGCCCGTCCCGGGCCACCCCGGCGGTCCCGCCGAGGGCTTCGGCGACGGGTACCCCGACGACCGGCAGGGCCACACCCGGGCCTTCCCGGTCGGCCAGGACCCGTACGGGCAGGACGGCTACGCCGCGGGCCCCTACGGGCAGGACGCGTACGGCCAGGGCGGCTACGGCCAGGACGGCGGCGGCTACGGCCAGGGCGGCGAGCAGTACGGCGCCCAGGACAACGTCGCGGTCTACCGGGCCGGCGGCCAGGTGGCGCCCCGGGTCGCCGGGCCGCGTCCGACCTGGAAGGAACTGCTGGTCGGGATCTACCGCGAGCCCGCCCGCACCTTCGACCGGATGCGGGACCACCAGGCCTGGCTGCCCGCCCTCACCGTCTCGCTGGTCTACGGCGTGCTCGCCGTGCTCGGCATGGGCGCCACCCACGACGACATCGTCAACTCCACCTTCTCGGTCGCGGCCTGGGCGCTGATCGCCGCCGCGATCGGCTTCGCGGTGGCCGGCGCCATGCTCGGCGCGGTCACCTACGCGCTGGCCCGCCAGCTGGGCGGTGACGGCCCGTGGCAGTCCACCGTCGGCCTGGCCGTGCTGATCGGCTGGACGAGCGACACCCCGCGGCTGCTGCTCGCCCTGTTCCTGCCCACCGACAACCTGGTCGTCCAGGTGGTCGGCTGGATCACCTGGCTGATCTGCGCCGTGCTGCTGACCACCATGGTCCGCCGGGTGCACGACCTGCCCTGGGGCAAGGCCGCCGGCGCGGCCGCCCTGCAGCTGCTCGCGCTGCTCGTCCTCATCAAGCTGCCGACGCTGAGCTGACCCGCGCTCCCGGACGGCCGGCCCCCGCACCGGGGTGCCGGCCGTCGCCGTGTCCGGTCCGCTGCCCGATGCCGCCGGCGCTTCCCGCCGCCGGACGCCCGCTGCCGGGACGGGCGGGCGCACCGGGCCGCGACGGTAGGGTGGACAGTCTGTCCGTCTGCCCCACGCAGTACCCGGAGCACCCTCATGACCCTCGCCACCACCCACGTCAGCTTCCCGTCCGGTGCGGTGACCGGCACCTCGCCGGTGCTGGCCGTGCACCCGCTGGACGGCGGCCGGTACGCCGTCGTCACCGAGGCGACGCCGTTCCACCCGCTCGACCACACCTGGCCCGACCAGCCCGCCGACCTCGGCACGCTCACCGTCGGCGGCGTGGCGCACCCGGTGGTGGACTGCCTGACCGGCGCGGTCGGCCCGGACGGCGGCGAGCTGCTGGTCGGCGCGGACATCCCCGTCCGCCGGGGCGACGAGGAGTGGTCCTGGCTGGTGCTGCACGTGGTCGAGCAGGAGCCCGCCGACGCGATCGGGGCGACCGCCGAACTCGCCGTCGACGCCGGGCGCCGGGCGCTGCTCTCCGCCTCGCACAGCGGCTGCCACCTGCTCGCGCTCGCCCTCAACGCCGCCCTCGCGCCGCGCTGGCGCAAGGACCCGGGCCGCAGTGACGCCTTCGGCAACCCCGACTTCGACAGCCTCGCGATGGCCACCTCCGTGATGGACACCGAGGCCAGCACCGACACCTACCGGCTCGGCAAGTCGCTGCGGAAGAAGGGCTTCACCACCGAGGCCGGCGAGGACTTCCCGGCGCTCGCGGACGCGATCCCCGCCCTCACCGAGGCCGTCAACGTCCAGCTCGCCGCCTGGGTCGCCGCCGACGCGCCGATCGGCATCGACGTGCCGGGGCCGGAGCTGACCGCCCGCCGGCAGTGGCACTGCGAGCTCCCGCAGGGTCCGGCCCGGATCTTCTGCGGCGGCACCCACCTGCATCACCTCGGCGAGCTCGCCGAGCTGCGCACCGAGCTGACCCTCTCCGAGGACGGCAGCGAGCTGGTCGCCGTCACCCGGCCGAAGCGCGCATAACTCGCGACGGCCCGCGGAGGTTCCCGGCCCGGGGCGGTGCTCCGTTGCAGATCCATAACGCAGCGTGCGCCTATGCGGCAATTGTTCGAATTGTTCGGCGCGGGGCGGGGTCGCTCTCGGTAGCGTTCGCGTGCATTCAGCACCCGTCCCCAGCCGAGGAACACCATGACGACCCCGCAGCCGCCCCAGGGCCTCCCCACCGACCCGTCCGCGCAGGGCGGCTTCGGTCCCGCCCAGGACTACGGCCAGCCCGCCCCGGGCCAGGTGCCCGACGGGTACGCCCAGGCCGCCCAGGCGGCGGTGCTCGCTCCGAAGAAGAGCCCGATCAAGAAGATCCTCATCGGTGTCGGCACCCTGGTGCTGATCGTCGCGGTCAAGCTCGGCATCAGCTTCGGCATCGGCTACGCCGCCGCCGACAAGCCCGTGCACGCCAAGGCCGGCGAGTGCGTCAAGGTCACCGGCAGCGACAACGACCCCAAGGTCGACACCGTCGACTGCGGCAGCGCCGACGCCAACTACAAGGTGATCTCGGTCGTCGACAACTCCTTCGACCCGAACGCCTGCAGCAACGTCGAGGGCTCCACCGCGGGCCTGGCCCAGCAGCTGCTCAGCGACAAGTTCGTGCTCTGCCTGGCCGAGAAGAAGTAACCGCGCCTCCCGCGGTCTCCGCGGACGCGGCGGGGGGGGGGGCCCGGGCGGCGAGAGGGGCGCCCCCGGCGGGCCTCCTCAAGAAGGTGTGGGCGACAAAGACAAAGAAAAAAC